>USBM01000078.1 GCA_900552885.1 uncultured Clostridium sp.
ATTCACAGAGGTTTCAATTTCTCCTAACTTGACAGAATTAGCAGATAATGTATTTGATTATTGTGTATTGTTAGCAAAAGTTGAGCAGAGAGTAGATGAAGATGGTAATTGTTCTGTAACTGCAATTGGAGATTGTGCCTTTCGGGGAACTGCTATTACGGATACAAAGTTTCTGCTTTCTATGAATCAATTAAAACAGATTGGATATCAACATATTGAGGATACACAATATTGTATGAGGTCAGGTGTATGGGACGGCGACGAAACCAATGGAAAATTGACACAGGAAGGCAAAATAGAATCTCTTCCGCTTGGCGGACGAATTGTAAATCCGAATGATGTTAAGATGGATGGTGACAAGCAGAAGACATCTTCTGGTGCCTTAGTTGGTAGTGAGGTGTTTTCGGATTGCTATAATTTGACAGAAGTAGTGATTCCAGATACAGTGGAGAGTATTGGAACCAGGGCATTCTATTTTCTACCAAGAAAAATGTTTGCAAATACGAAGGACGAGGTGGATAATTCTTCTAAAAAATCGAAGATTACAAAGATTGTTTGGAATTCTGCAAAGACGGCTTCTGAGGAGACGCGTATGATCTGGCCAGGAGCATTTCAGGGAAACCAAGCATTGCAGACATTTGTATTACCATATGTAAAAGGTGAGAAATTAGATATCAGAGCATATGCGTTTGCGAGAGGAAAAGGAATGGAGGTAATTCAGGCAGGTAAGAATGGAACTGCAAATGTATTACCGAATACGATTCAGAATCTTTCCAAGGGTGCGTTCTATTGCTGTGAATCATTGCCGTCTATAGTTGTGCAGGATAAGGAAGGCAAAGAGGAGGCTCCGACTTTAGGAAACTATTTGTTTGAACACTGTTGGAGTATGACATCGGCAACATTACCTGCATCTATTACAGTAATACCGGATCATTGTTTCTATAATGTCCCGCTTAAGAATTACTATATTGGCGACAATAATAAGGGCAAGGTTCAGAATATTACCAAGATTGGAACGCTTGCTTTTCTAGGTAATCAGTTTACTAGTGTAGATTTACAGAAGTATACAGGTTTGGAAGAGATTGGAGCAGGAGCGTTTGCTTTTATTGACGTAGTTAATGAAACGGGAGTGGAAGGATATGGTTCCAAGATAAGCGTCAAACAGAAAAATGGTAAATCCTATTCAAGAGCAGAGGGAGTTGGGAAAACATCATCGATAATAACTAATGGTAAACTTGGTTCTGTAACACTTCCGGATTCAGTAACCGGTGGTGAGTTATACTTAAATACAGCACCATTTTATGGACAGTGGAAGATGGTGACATTAATTACGAATGGTGCAAAGAAAAAGTATGCAAGTAACGGGGTTGCAGATGGAGTATTTTATGTGCCTGCATATGTTACAGTGGGAGATGCCAAGAACGGATCAAGAACAGTTTTTGGCGCAACCGGTGTTAGTCGGACGATATGGCAAGTAGATATTGACTCATCTGTGAATCAAGAGAACCGATGGAAAGATATTCCATTGTTACTTTATGCAAATTGTCCAGATATAGAGAATACCACGGATGTATTGCCTGCTGGTGATTATGTAGAGACAATTGGAAAGGGAGCATTTTATTCTAGTGGGGTACAGGTAGCGGATCTTAGTATGTATACTTCATTGAAGGAAATTGGATCTGGAACATTGTCTAGTGTAGAGCAAGATTATAAAGGTGCTTTTGCTGAGTGTCTTGATCTTAAGACGGTAGTGTTGCCGCAATCTAATTCGGATACCTTTGTATTGGGTGAAGAAAGTTTTTATAAAAGTAAAAATGCAGAGTTGGATACTGAGACGACACATAAAAATGTTCAAGATGCTTTGTCGCAAGTAGATCTTGGTAATATTACAGAAATGCAGAAAAATGCATTTCTTGGATGTTTTGCTTTAGAAACAATTACCATGTCTGAAAGATTACAGACAATTAGTGGATATGCATTTAAGAACTGTACTGCCTTAAAAAATTTTAATTTAAAAAAAAAAAAAAAAATCGATGTCAGTGCATTTGAAAATTGTAAGCATTTATATTTGCGTGTAGAAGAAAACGGAGACTATCAATTACCGGATTCCTTAGTAGAGATTGGACAGAGTGCATTTATGAGGGCTGGTATAGAGAATTCACAAAGTGGATTAGGCGAGGCTGTTTTTGGGGGTAATTTATTAAAAATCAACGCAATGGCATTTAAATATGCAGCACTAAAAGCAGTAGATTTTACAAAAGCAGTAGAATTATCAACAATTAGCAATGACGCATTTTATGGGACAGATCTGAGTAATTTCGAATTGAAAGGTACCAAAGTAGCAAAACTGGATAAGAATGTATTATCCTATTGTACACTGTTGACGGCGGTAGTATTAGGGGATGAAGTACAGACTGTCGAGGAAAATGCAATAGCAGGATGTAGTAAGCTAAGAAATTTTACATTTGCAACTACAACATTGGTAAGTGAGAATGTATTCAACAAAACAGTAAAAGAAAATAATAAACAATTTTCTACAGCATCAGAGAATGGATATAAGGTGGCAGTTATTGTGACTCCACCGGAAAAGACAGTATTACCATTTGGCCAGGAGAATTGGGCATTCCCATATTATATTTTTGCAGAAAACAAGTCCAATTTCATAAGTGCAACGATCAAAGATGATACTCATTCTGAGTCATCGAAGGAATATATGAAGGTCCATGCAAAACTGCAGAGCGGATATTATTGGGAAACAGCTGAAATGGGTAACAATTATCGTATTACTGACCCGACATATTATGATTCTACTCCACCTAAGAAAGGGGATGCAGATTATAAGGAATGTAAATATAATGGTTATGCGGTGGATGTAATTCGCGTAGATACGTTGAAAACTGGAACATTTCAGTTTGATATCACTTCACAGATGCAGTTCCAATTGGAGGGTGATAAGAATATCGTAAGTCCATTCACAACTACATATAATGTAGAGATTACAGATTCATTAAAGTATAATGTGGGAGTATATCGAAATCGTAAGGGTGCAGATGGAGTATATACTTATGAACAACCGTTTACCGCTAATGAGAATATACAGAGTCTGGTAGGCAACAAAAATGGTAATCCACAATTGTTCTATCAGATGGAAGGGGATGAAGAATCTCTTAAGATGTTGGATTCTTATGATATTGTAGTTAAGACAAGTGATCCGAATGTTGTATTCCCTGCGAACACAAGAAATGCAGTCGTTGATAATTATAATGAAGAGACTGGTTATAAAGTGTCTGCAACAAAGACAAATAATAATAAGATTTCACCAAATATTGGTTATATGTACTTCTATTTGGTAGCTAATGGTTTAGGAACAGCAGATATCACCGTATATCCAAAAGGACATGAATCTTGGGCTACAACATATAAGGTGACAGTGAATTCAGATATTAGTTCTATCGTATTAACACTTCCGGCAGAATATGCAACGAGTGTAAAAGCTGGTGATACTTTTAATGTATTTACAAGCTATACCAACACATTTAATACAACGGTAGACGCAACGAATATGGATCAATATGCAGTTGCATCTAATATGCCAATTGAATATACTACAAATGCACCGGAATATGTGACAGTAGATGCAACGGGGCAGGTAACGATTCAGAAAGCAGATGCAAGAGATAAGAGGGTACGCATTACTGCAACAGCAAAGAATTCAACCGGAAGTAGACAGGCTACAAGTTTTGTAGATGTCACGATTGCAGGTGATCCTAGTGTAACACCAACACCAACCCCGACACCAACCCCAACCCCGACACCAACTCCAACCCCGACACCAACTCCTGGTAATAATACAGCAGGAAACAATACGTCTGGTAATACAGCAACACAGCCAAATGCAAATGGAGCGAATACGGCATCGACGGTTCGAAATGGACAAACAGTTGTAGATGCTGCATCCAATGCAACAGTAAGAGTAACTAAGGTTGCGACAAATGGAGAGCAGGGTGAAGTTACCATTCAGAAGGTAACGAATGCAAAGGTTGCAAAGATTGTAATTCCAAGTACAGTGAATGTGGAGGGTGTACCATATAAAGTTACTGGTATTGCAGCGAGTGCGTTTGCAGATTGCGCAAAGGCAAAAGCAGTTGTGATTGGAGCAAATGTTGTTACGATTGAGAGTAACGCATTCCAGAACTGTAAGAAGCTGAAAAAGGTAGTAATTCCTAAGGGAGTCGAATCAATTGGTTCGAATGCATTCTATGGATGTAAGAGCCTTAAACTGATCACGGTTAAATCTACGGTTCTTAAATCAGTTGGAAGCAATGCATTCTATGGAATTCATAAGAAAGCAAAGATTAAAGTTCCTAAGAAGAAATATACGGCATATAAATCTATATTAAGCAATAAGGGACAGAAGAAATCAGTTAAGATCAAGAAATAAGAGACATATATCAAGAACAAAAAGAATGCCATGAAGGATTTCCTTCATGGCATTTTTGTGTTATGATGGGTAAGAATATATCAAGTAATGGTGCATTTGTTAATCCAAAGTAATGATATTTTTGTTTACGACCAATCAGACTGCACATGAGGAGCAATAGACAACATGAAGAATTTATATCCGAATCGATATTATGACAAGAAAGAAGATATTCCGGTAGAACAGTATTACGAGCAAGGCTATCGGGGAATTTTATTTGATATTGATAATACATTGGTACCACATGATGAGCCGGTAGATGAGGCGGCACGGGTATTTGTAAAAAAGTTAAAAGAGCTTGGGTTTGGCATTTGCCTGATATCGAATAATGATGAAGAACGGGTACGCACCTTTGCAGATCCATTAGAAGTTTCGTATGTGTATAAGGCATGGAAACCAAAGCGTGAAGGATATGAGCAGGGAATGCAGATCCTTGGAACAGATGTGAGCAATACCTTGTTTGTAGGGGATCAGATCTTTACGGATGTGTGGGGCGCAAGACGTGTCGGAGTATTCAGTATTTTGCTTGACCCGATCAATCCGAAAGAGGAGATTCAGATTATATTGAAACGGATTCCAGAGAAGTTCATTAAGTGGAACTATCGGAGAAAGCACCATCTAAAAAAGGGTGAGTATGATAAGTAATACAATAAGAGATAGAGGATAACAGCATGGAGATTGATGGAAAGACAAGATTAATAGGTTTAATGGGCAATCCGGTGGAACACACGTTATCACCGGTGATTCATAATGGAATCAGCAAACGGATGGGAATTTCTTCTGTGTATATGCCATTTCATGTAGAGGAAGAAGGCGTAGGAGATGCGGTACGAGGTGCCTATGCATTGAATGTATTAGGACTGAATGTTACGGTTCCACACAAGAATGCAGTGAAAGATTATCTGGTGGAGATGGATGAAGCAGCAGATCATATTGGTGCGGTGAATACGTTAGTCCGAATAGAGGATAAGAATGGATACAAGGGGTATAATACGGACATGATGGGGCTTCGCAGACAGATCCATGAAGACGGAATTAATCTTGCAGGACAGACGGTTGTGATCCTTGGAGCAGGCGGTGCGGCTAAGGCGGTTGTTTATATGTGTATCTTAGATGGAGCGGAGAAAGTATATCTGTTAAACCGGACGGTGGCAAAGGCAGAGGCCATTGCGAGGCAGATGAATATATTGCAGCAGAGCGGTCAGATAACCGATGTGGGAGATAAGACAGGGCAGTCACAGAAAGAAACAATGAGCCGGATGGATGGACAGGCAATGACACAGGTTATTCCTATGGCAATGAAGGATTATGTGTCGATTCCGGAAGGGAATCTGATCGTGTTCCAGGCAACCTCGATTGGGTTGTCACCACATGTAGATGATGTGGTGTTAGAGGATAAAGCATTTTATAGTAAGGTTCGGATCGGTGTGGATCTGATCTACAATCCGGCAACAACGAAGTTCATGAAGCTTGTGATGGAGCAGGGCGGTAAGGCATACAATGCCTTGAAGATGTTGCTGTATCAGGGAGTCATTGCTTACGAATTATGGCATAATATCACGGTGCCGCAGGATATCGTAGAGGATATCTATGTGGATCTGAAACGTAAGGTATATCCAAAGGATAATTATGTACTGATCGGGTTTATGGGAAGTGGCAAGACCACATTTGGCAAGGCGTTAGCCGCACATTGTGGCATGGATTTCTTAGATACGGATGATTATATTGAACAGCAGGCAGGTAAGACGATTGCACAGATCTTTGCAGAGGATGGAGAGGAAGCATTTCGTCAGATTGAGACCGATACGCTGATACAGTTACGTGACAGTTTACATAATACAGTTGTTGCAACCGGAGGAGGAATGCCGCTGCGTAAAGAGAATGCGAGATTATTAAAAGAGATCGGAACCGTTAATTATCTGACGGCTACGTGCAAGGAGATCTACGACCGGGTGAAGGATGATACGAAACGTCCGTTATTGCAGACTGATAATCCATATGAGAAGATCTGTAATATGATGAAAGAGAGAAAACCAAAGTATGAGGCGGCTTGTGATAAGGTGATTGATACGAATTCCAATGATATCGAGGAGATTATAGGAGCGATTGTTGGATAGAATAGAGAAAGAAGGCATAGTATGAGTATATTTGCAACAAGAAGAGCACAATTGATTAAGGAATTAATGCAGGAGCCGATTGATGCGGTGCTGATCAACAATTCATCGAATCTATACTATTATACCGGCTTCACGGGAGGGGAAGCAATGTTCCTGATGCCGGTAAATGGCGATATTATGTCGACTTACGCATTTGAACTGTGCGGAATTTCCAACGATTCCCGTGTAATTACGAATGACTGGCCGGACGGATATGTGATTACCGATTCCCGATATTACGAGCAGGTGGAGAAAGAATGCGAAGGTCTTCAGCTTGTGAAATGGGAGAGTAAGGGGATGGCAGCAACGATTCAGGAGCTGTTGGTTGAAGACAAGAAGATTCAGATTATATTGGAAGATGATATGAATCTGGCGCAGTATATGAAGCTGACAGAGGTATGTAGGAACTGTGCTTTTGCTTTAGGAAGTAAATGGATTCAGAAGCCTCGTATGGTAAAGGATGCAGAGGAGCTTGCCAAGTTAGAGCAGGCAGAATATATAGGAGATGCGGCATTTACACATATATTGGATGTTTTGAAGCCGGGTGTGAGTGAACGGGAGATTGCTCTGGAATTGGAATTTTTCATGAAGAAACAGGGTGCATCAAAGTTAAGTTTTGATACGATCGTTGCAAGCGGAGCCAATGGTTCCATGCCGCATGCACAGGTGACAGACCGTGTATTGCAAAGTGGTGACTTTGTGACAATGGATTTTGGATGTGTATATCAGGGATATTGTTCAGATATGACACGGACAGTTGCAATCGGTACACCGACAGATGAGATGAAGAAAGTCTATCAGATTGTATTGGATGCCAATCTTCGTGCGATGGAGCAGATTGAAGCAGGAAAGAGATGTAACGAGATTGATGCAGTTGCAAGAGATTATATCAGAGAGCAGGGATATGGTGAATATTTTGGCCATGGATTAGGACATGGTGTTGGCTTAGATATTCATGAAGAACCGAGATTTTCTCCAAAGTGTGATGTGATCACACAGGAGAATATGGTTATTACGGATGAACCGGGTATTTATCTGCCGGGACAATTCGGTGTTCGGATTGAGGATCTGGTGGTTGTGAAAGAGAACGGATATCAGAAGCTGTCGCAGTCTGAGAAGAAGCTGATTATATTGTAGAAGACGACAGCACGTTGTACAGTGGATAAAAATGCAATTAAAAAGTGACAAATTGTTGTTACATGAAACAAGTTACGCTATACAATAATCTAAGAATTTCTTTGCCGTTGTGCTTAAGTTATGTTCGGCATAGACGAACCCGATCATACGCTTTGGAATGTCAAAGTCCATAGGAAGTTCAATAACCTGTCCGCTGTCAAGATAGGAGGTTACGAACTCACGTACCACACATGCAACGCCCATCCCGATGGCGGCAAAATCGATCAATAAGTCCATATTATTAATTTCTAAGATCTGTCCCGGATGGATTTGGTGAGCCTTCAGGTATTCATCAATGAAGATCCGGGATATATTTTCTTTATCTAACAACATCAGGTTGCATTTTTCCAAAATTTCCTGTGTGGATAGTTTAATTCCGGAAAAGGTATCATTGCGATTATCCGCAAAGAACAGAAGTCCGGTCATTGGAATAGCAGATGGAGCAGACTCCGTAGAGTTTTCAAGCGTGTGTGTAGTATCTGCATCGGATATTGCTGATGCATGTAGACGAGCCGAAGGCTCAGCTCCTTCGATGGAATTGTGTGCATGATCCGATAATTCACTCTCACGTACCTGCAAGTTGTCAAGATAAGTCTGTGTAGTCACAAAGGTATCCTGAATGGAACGAAGTGGCGAGAAATGATATCCCTTCTCTAATGAAGTATCGCAGATCAGTCCAATATCGATCTTGTCCTGTTTTAATAACTGGATTGTCTCAAAGGTTGGATTGCATTCGATCGTGATCTTTACATGGGGGTTTTCGCGAATGAAATCCTGTAGATAGGACAGAAGGATATGTTTGCAAAGAGACGTGGAGACACCAATGCGGAGCTGCCCCATGCCAAGTTCGGAAGCGTGTTGCAATGCTTTTTCTGCGGTTTCAATCGATTCGAATGCCTGTTTCAGATAGGTATAGAGCGTTGTTCCCTCTTCGGTTAATTTCACGCCACGCTTGCTGCGGATGAAAAGGGTATGACCGAGAGATTGTTCTAGCTTTGTGATTGATTTTGATACCGCGGGTTGGCTGATATATAACGTCTCTGCCGCCTTACTGATATTGCCGGTCTTTGCAACTTCATAAAATATCTTGTAGTGATTTAAGT
>USBM01000079.1 GCA_900552885.1 uncultured Clostridium sp.
ATCATGACACCTTCGAAGCACCGGATCATAACCTTCAGGCATGCGCCCACATCAGCCGGAGACTTACGCTGTAGAAGAGCAAGAACAGAAAGAGAGGATATTCATATGGAAGCACTAGAGTGTATTAAGACAAGAAGAAGTATTCGCAAGTTTGAGGATAAAGCTGTGGATCATGATACGATCAATGCGATCATTGACGCTGCACGCATGGCACCATCCTGGAAGAACACACAGATCGTGCGGTATAATGTAGTAGAGAATAAAGAAATATTGACGCACATTGCAAATGATTGTGTATTGGGATTTGAGTATAACCAGAAGACCATTTCAAGGGCACCGCAGTTAGTAGTGGTCAGCATGGTGGAAAAACGTTGCGGATATGAGAGGGATGGTAGTTTTACAACCTCCAAAGAAGACCGTTGGGAAATGTTTGATGCCGGTATTGCTTCGCAGACATTTTGTCTGGCAGCACACGATGCAGGCGTCGGAACGGTAATTCTTGGTATCTTTGATGAAAGTAAAGTTGCCGAAGCTATCTCCTTACCGGAAGGTGAGAAAGTTGCTGCTTTAATCGTTATGGGATATCCGGCACAGGAGTGTGAAGCACCAAAACGTAAAGAGGTCGCAGATCTCGTACGCTATCTGTAATCAGCGCAGTTTGATACCATAGAAAAATGGCAGTTTCTGTTTATCCATGAAACTGCCATTTTCTTATGATCGTACCTGTGATTATAATATAATTATTTCGTCTGTCCCTTATTACTCTTCATTTTCGTTTTTGTCTTTGTTCCGTTCCAGATACCATGTTTCTTACACTTTTTGATCGTATTCTTCACAACCCACTGTACTTTCGCCTTCTCCGTCAAAGAAATGCCGTTATTCTTCACACCACTGATCTTATTCTTTCCAATGGATGAGACTTTTCCCTTTCCGGAAATAGTAATTCCATTCTGTTTGCAAGTCGTGATCTTGTTATTCTGAATACCCACGTTATTCTTCGAACCTTTTCCGACAGAACCGCCTACTACAGAGATTCCATGTTTTGCAACATTTTTGATCACATTGTTATTGATGTTGGTAACCGTTCCCTTGTCCATACTGATTCCGTTCATCTTTGTCTTCGTGATCTTATTATTGCATACGTTGACGATCTTGCCGCCCTTACTGCCACTTGTTGCACCTGCAATAGAGATTCCGTGTCTGCCTGCGTCCTGCAACACATTACCGGTAAGATCGGTTACAAATCCATCATCCACACAGATGGCATTCTGTTTTACTTTAATGACCGTGTTATCTGCTACCTTCTTCGTTGCGCCACCGCCAACAGAGATTCCATGCTTTCCTGCATTTTTGATCGTATTATTAGATACCGATGTGATCTCACCCTTATCTAACATGATCGCATTCATGGAAATATCAGTATAACTATTATCATTGATCACAACACCGGTTGAGGCAATGACATGAGAGCCAAACCGATACGGACCCTTTACCACATTACCTGTAACTGTCAGATTATCAATTCCGCAACAGGTAATTGCTGTCTTGCTGTGCTTCATTCCGGCAGACAGGTTAAATGTATTATTGCTGATCACAATATCCTTATTTCTTGCCGTTCCCTTTGTGGAATAATGATGCTGTCCAATTCCACAAGGCATATCATTTAAAATATTATTGGTTACTGTTACATTCTGACAAGAAGTGCCATCGACTACAGAACCATTTGCCCACCAGGACTTATTATCAGAAAGATTAGACTCATTATTCGTCCAGGCAGACTCGATCTGTACTGCCTCCCTGGCATATGTGTAATCACCGTCCTTGCCTGCCCTATAACGGAATCCGGTCATGGTACATCCACTCACTGTACCGTTCTGCACACCGATCAGCTCGATCAAATGACAGTCATACACATTCTTAACCGTACAATCCTTAATTGTGATATTCCTTGCATGATCCATTCGGATAACATCAGACGCATCTGTCGCAACTGCAGTATTACCGCCATCCCATGTACCACCTTCAACGATAATATCATGTGACATATCATAACCACCCACAACATCCATCTTGCCCTGCTGATCCACATTATGCAACATACTATTGTTGATCGCACTATCCATACGATAGACCGTAGCATTACTGTCTAAAATGATATGTGTATTCGAATATACATGCATAGGTTCATCAATATAATAAGTACCCGCCGGGAAATAGATCGTCACCATATTCTGTGCACCGATTGCTTTCTCCAACACACTCTTAATTCCCTTGGAATCTGACACCTGATCATTTGGATTCACCGGATTCTCTGCATCTGCTGCCTGCGTCACATCATAATCATATGCAGGTGCCGCTTTCACATTTGTTACCGACACGCTGAATCCTGCCAGCAAAATCATTGCTCCTAAGAATAACTTTCCATTTGTTTTCATAACCATTCCTCCTATAATACAATAGGCAACCACGCAAACGCCATATCCGTTCTATATCAAATACTACATTTCGTCATTGCCTACTGTAATTATTATTTCTATTCTAATTTGATATCTTCAAATTAAGAACATACAATTACATATTCTCTTTTACCTGCTTATAGATTCCTTCTGCATCCAACTCATACTTATGGAGTAATTCTACCGCCGGACCAGACTCTCCAAAACGATCCCTCATACCAATCCTATATACCGGTGCCGGATGCTTATCACAAACAACGTCACAGACTGCAGATCCAAGACCTCCAATAATGGAATGTTCTTCAACCGTAAAGATCTTCTTTGTCTCTTGGGCTGCCTTCACAATGATATCCTCATCAATCGGCTTGATCGTATGGATATTGATCACTCTTGCATCAATACCATCCTTGGCAAGCATCTCAGCCGCCTCTAATGCAAAGGATACCTCTAAGCCGGTTGCCACGATCGTAATATCCTTACCATCACGCAGGG
This sequence comes from uncultured Clostridium sp., assembly GCA_900552885.1. GTDB lineage: Bacteria > Bacillota > Clostridia > Lachnospirales > Lachnospiraceae > CAG-590. Next base: position 2,949 of record USBM01000079.1, read on the forward strand.
TTACACCCTTACCTAACTCGAACTTATACTCCGGATTATCATTGATGACCGGTGCCGCAAGTCTTCCGAAACGAAGATATACCGGCCCAACATGCTCATATGCTGCCTTTACCGCTGCCTTTGCTTCCACATCATCTGCCGGATTAATGATCACCATATTCGGAATGGTACGCATCAAGGCAATATCCTCATTACACTGATGGGTTGCACCGTCCTCACCAACAGAAATTCCTGCATGAGTTGCACCGATCTTCACATTCAGCTTCGGGTATCCTACCGTATTACGAACCTGCTCAAATGCACGTCCCGCTGCGAACATTGCAAAACTGCTTGCAAACGGAACCTTACCGGTCAACGAAAGACCGCCTGCAATACCGATCATATTACACTCAGCAATACCACAGTCAATATGTCTTTCCGGAAATTCCTTCTTAAAAATACCTGTCTTGGTTGCTGCTGCAAGGTCAGCATCCAAAACAACAACATTGTCATGCTCTCTTCCAAGTTCTACCAAAGCATTACCATAACTTTCGCGTGTTGCGATCTTCTTTACTTCTGACATAATGCGGCTGCCTCCTTTTCCAAATCTTCCATTGCTACTGCATACTGCTCATCATTTGGTGCTGCACCATGCCATGAAGCCTGGTTCTCCATAAAGGAAACACCCTTGCCTTTGATGGTCTTAGCGATAATCGCAGTCGGCATACCTTTTGTTGCTCTTGCCTCATTAAATGCTGCCTCAATCGCATCAAAATCGTGACCATCGATCTCGATTACATGGAAATTAAATGCCTTGAACTTATCTGCAATCGGATATGGTGAACAGACATCTTCCACACTTCCGTCGATCTGCAGATTATTGTTATCAACGATCACAACCAGATTGTCCAACTTACGATGTCCGGCAAACATAGATGCCTCCCATACCTGTCCTTCCTGAATCTCACCATCACCTAACAATGTATATACACGATAGTCTTCGTTGGAAAGCTTCGCAGATAATGCCATTCCAACAGCAACTGAAATACCCTGACCCAAAGAACCTGCTGACATATCCACACCAGGAGTGCCTTTCATATCCGGATGTCCCTGTAACATCTGCCCGGTCTTACGAAGTTTCAAAAGTTCCTCCTCCGGAAAATATCCTTTCATGGCAAGTGCCCCATATAATGCCGGTGCCACATGCCCTTTTGACAATACAAAGCGATCCCGGTCTTCCTTCTTCGGATTCTTAGGATCTACATTCATCTCCTCAAAATACAAATACGTAATAATGTCTGCTGCTGATAAAGATCCACCCGGATGTCCACATTTCGCAGCATGCAAAGAAGTCACAATGTGCTTTCTAAGCTGATTTGCTTTCTTCTGAAGCTCTAATTTGTTCATGACACTCTCCTAACTTCAAGTAATTTCTCACCTGATCTACTACAATTGCTTCGTCTTGTATGCACTCCTGCTCCGTTACCATTCGTCAAATATGCATACTTATTTATTATTGTATAAATAAATCAAAAAAAAGCAAGCCCTTTTTCCTCAAAAGACCTGCTTTTTCTAAATGTTGTATACTTTTAATAGTTCTCTGCCCTTAACTTAAAGTAGCTTTGTGGATGATTACATACCGGGCATACCTCCGGTGCTTCCTTTCCAATGTGGATGTGTCCGCAGTTCGCACACTCCCAGATCATGTCTCCATCCCTGGAGAATACCAGGCCACCCTCTACATTCTCTAACAACTTACGATATCTCTCTTCATGTGTCTTCTCAATGGCTCCAACCATCTCAAATGACTTCGCAATATCTTCAAAGCCTTCTTCTCTGGCTACTCTGGCAAATTCTTCATACATATCTGTCCATTCATAATTCTCGCCTGCCGCTGCGTCCTTCAAATTCTCAACAGTTCCCGGAATGGCTCCGCCATGCAGTAACTTAAACCACATCTTCGCGTGTTCCTTCTCATTGTTTGCTGCCTCTAAAAAGATATCTGCAATCTGGTTATACCCATCCTTCTTTGCCTTGCTTGCATAATATGTGTACTTATTACGAGCCTGTGACTCGCCGGCAAATGCCGCCATCAAATTCGCTTCTGTCTTACTTCCTTTTAATTCTGCCATGTTCTTTCCCTCCATATTCAATAATAGGAATGATTCCTATTTTATTATAGCTCTTTTTTAGAAAAAAGCAAGTAAATTTTATAGAAATTTGTATGCATCCCTCTTATATAACTGCATTTCAAAATCATTCTAATAGTATATCAATCCTATCATTCTTTATTCCCATCATCAGAAAATACTTCCTCCGAAAAATCATCCTCCACAAGCACTACCTGCTGCATAGCTGCTTCCTGTTGCTGTCTTCTTCTCCGGATTATAATAGCGGCATCCATTATGATCACAAGAAAAATAATCCAACCACCAATAGTCCGTTTCGGATCTCTTACCGGATAAGAGGACAATGCCATATCCCTGTCATAGTCATAATATCCCTCTCTCGTATGCTTGTAAAAATCTGCATCATTTTTCAAAAAGAAGGTATAATCCGGCAGCCAGCCGCTGTCATCCCATGTGACATCCATATTGTACCATTTACCATCTACCCGGACTACATTCCATGCATGGTCAGTATCCTTTTGATAATCCTCAGACGCCCCTAATACAACCCTTGCAGGAATCCCCATCTCCGATAACAGATAAAATGCTGCCGTACAATATCCCTGACACACCATTTTCCCTGTCTTGTATCCTTCATAGTCCGATCGGTTGGCCATGCTGCAATCATACTCATAATTTCTAATAAGATAATCATGTACTGCCTTGACACTCTTATAATCCGTGTCCTGCTTAAGTGTCTTAGCCACCTCCTGCATTTTCACAAAATAAGCATCCACTTCCTCTTTGGGATATTTATAAGTGATCTGTACATCCATCTTGCAGTTGTGCCCATCAGCGTATCGTCCCCCTTCGTAACAATCCATACCCCAATTTTTCATGTAATAACAAAGATAACTTCCGCTCGCTGTAGGATTGTCTGCATCATAATGATAATAATATCCTTTCAACAGCTCGTCTAAATCATTTCCAAGCGATCCCACATCCGTAATATACGTCTTACTTTCCTGGTGGGATAGGATCTGCTTCGAAACCTCCCGATAAAAGGATGCCCTATCTTTGACAATGACGCCTCCATCCTCCTGTGCATGTACAGGAATCACGCACAACCATACAAGCAATATTCCCAACATAATCCCGCTTATCTTCCTCATCGTATCATTCCCCATCTTAATCTACATAATTCTACACATAGCAACGCAAACATAGTATGAATATCAAAGACAAATAGCAATATATATTTACACACATGCCATCTGATGACTTAACATGATTGTATCATTGTCCGCAGTGTATATCCATCTTTTTATGCAGAAATCGGATTTTCTTAAACCGCAAAGCATATTTTATTTTAACGATCGCTCTCCTTCCAATCCAGGCTACATCTAAATTTATTCCCTGCACATAGAAACTTCTAGTATCTGCATTTCAGATATGTTATAATCGTTTTGTATGTTTCATATATATGTTTATATAAGGGAGGTTTTTATGAGCAATTACATTCTTTCCTGCTGCTCGACAGCAGACTTATCTAAGGAACATTTTGAAAAGAGAAAGATTCATTATATATGTTTTCATTTTATGTTAGATGACATTACTTATCCGGATGATCTTGGACAATCCATCCCGTTTCCGGAATTCTATCAGAAGATGGCAGATGGTGCCATGACAAAGACTTCACAGGTCAATGCCGATGAATTTGTTGAATATTTCCGTCCATTTTTACAGGAAGGAAAGGACATCATACATTTTACTCTTTCTTCCGGTATTTCCGGCGTATATAACTCTGCATGTATTGCAAAGGATATGTTGTCCGAAGAATTTCCGGATCGCAAGATCTATATCATCGATTCTTTAGCTGCCTCTTCCGGATATGGCCTTTTGATGGATGCACTTGCGGACAAGCGTGATGAAGGGCTTACCATTGATGAATTGAAAGACTGGGCAACTGCGAACCTACTTAACCTGAATCACTGGTTCTTCTCCGGCGACTTAACATTCTTCATCCGTGGTGGACGAATCTCTAAGACCGCCGGAACCATTGGCAACATGCTGAATATCTGCCCGTTAATGAATGTCAACAACGAAGGAAAGTTAATCGTACGTGAGAAAGTACGTTCTAAGCGGAAAGTTATCAAAGCCATTGTTGGCAAGATGGAAGAGCTTGCGAGAGACGGTCTTAATTACAATGGCAAATGTTACATCAGCCAATCTGCATGTTACGAAGATGCCCGTGCCGTTGCCGATCTAATTGAATCTAAGTTCCCGAATCTGGACGGTAAAGTAGAGATCAATAATATCGGAACAGTTATCGGAAGTCATACCGGACCGGGAACCGTTGCACTGTTCTTCTGGGGACAGGAGCGTACGGAGTAGACCATTCCCTTCTGACAAGACATATTCGCTTTCAAAAAATGATTTTTTTTCAAGTTTTGAAACCGTAAACTTGCATATAATATGCGAAGATAATATAATAAGCTTACGTATCAGTTTCAGAATATATAAAATTTTCAATTTTTGAAAGCGAGTGATTATATGAGAATCATTGAACGAACACAATATCTTAATAGAATCAAAGAATTAAATAATACTCCAGACATCAAAATCATTACAGGCATCCGGCGTTGTGGTAAATCCAAATTGATGCAGGCATATATAGAGTATTTAAGAAATCATTTTGAGAACATCCATATCATTTTCATCGACTTTATGGATCTTGCATTTGAAGATCTTAAGGAATACCACAAACTACATGATTACGTTGAGAAACAATATCAGGAAGATAAAATAAACTATCTGTTTATAGATGAGGTTCAAATGTGCCCTAAGTTCGAATTAGCAATCAACAGTCTATATTCCAAGGGAAAATATGACATCTATATAACCGGCTCCAACGCTTTCCTACTTAGTGCAGATCTGGCAACACTTTTTACCGGACGCTACATTGAAATTCCTGTTTTTCCATTCAGTTTCCAGGAATATTGTCAATATTATGAGGAAATCCATGATATAGATAAGCTTTTTGATGAGTATTCCGTTAAGGGCGGTATGGCAGGTTCTTACGTTTACAGAACCGAAAATGACAGAACAGACTATATCAAAGAAGTTTATGAAACGATTGTTACAAGAGATCTGGTACAAAAATATGCATTACCGGATACACTGGTTCTACAACGTCTGAGTGAATTTCTTATGGACAATATCAGTAATCTTACTTCTCCAAATAAAGTCAGCCAATTGCTGACAGCGAATAATACACCAACCAATCATGTAACAATCGGCAGATATATCAAATACCTATGCAACGCATTCGTCTTCTATGACATTAAACGTTACGATATCCGAGGAAAAAAATACCTGGAAAACTCAGAAAAATTTTATCTTTGCGATAGTGGTATTCGATATGCACTCCTCGGAACGAGAAATATGGACTATGGAAGAGTTTATGAAAATATAGTCTGTATTGAATTATTACGTCGTGGATTTGATGTTTATGTTGGAAAACTTTACAAAAAGGAAGTTGATTTCGTAGCCCAGAAAGGTAGTGAACGCATCTATATTCAAGTAAGTGATAACATTTCCGGTGAAGAAACATTCAAACGGGAAGTATCGCCGTTGCTTCAGATACGGGATGCTTATCCGAAAATAGTGATTGCAAGAACCAAACATCCAACATACCTTTATGAAGGAATTGAAATTCATGATATAGCCAATTGGTTATTAAACAACTACCCTTGCACAGCGTAAGTGAGACGGACGCGCATGTGCTAGGTTGTGAACTCGGCTTTAGGGTGGTGTCATGTTGCAGCAGGCACATTCGCATTACGACTCGCACGCAGCAGACACTAATGCTCCTTA
>USBM01000080.1 GCA_900552885.1 uncultured Clostridium sp.
CAGGAGTTTTTACATTGATCTTTGGTGTGATCAATAATATGAAATGGAATGCATTAAATGAATGTGTAACGCTTTCGGATCTGTCTAAACTGTCAGAAGCGGCTAAGGTTGCGGAAGATGCGGAATTTCATATGTGGAAAGGAACATGGTTTGCAGTATTTTCGTTGCTTGTCACACTGTTTTTATGGATTTTTTTAGATATGCATATAAGCAAAACAGTTGCAAAACGGACGGTGTATCGGAAAGAGTGTCTGATGGGATGCGTTCTTTGCCTGATTGGATTGATCGTATTTTCTGTTATAGATGGAAAGAAAAGTTCGGTGCAGCAGTTGACAAGTGCTGTCAGTTCGGAGCGAACCGGACCGCTTGTGTATTGGACGCAGAGTCTTTTTCAAGAGAAGGAACGTACCCCATATACGGTAGATGAGGCATGGAATTCTTATGAGCAATATGTGAGGAAGGGAAAAAAAGAAGTGGGATCCTCTACGCAGGAGACCGGAGTACAGCCCAATATTATTGTGATCATGAGCGAGGCATTTTATGATCTGGACCGGTTGGAAGGTTTGGTGACTTATAGCGGGGATCCGATGAAGGATTATCGTGCAGTATGTAAAGAAGGAGTAGCGGGAGATCTTTATGTCAATGTATATGGGGGAGGTACGCATTTTACGGAGTTTGAATTTCTGACCGGGTGGAATACCCGAGGGATGAAAACGGGAAGTGTGCCGTATAAGGAGTATTTCAGTGAGAATCAGCCATCTTTTGCCAGGTATCTGAAGGATCAGGGATATGCAACCATGGCGATTCATCCTTATGATGGTAAGTTCTGGAACCGGTATGTAGCATATCCCAGATTAGGATTTGAAAGGTTTATTGATCGTTCCCGAATGACGTATCAGGACATGTGTGGTTATATATCGGATGAGTCGTTGACGAAAGAAATTGTTCTGCAATATGAGAGCAAGCAGGAAGGAAAGCCGATGTTCTGTTTTGCAGTGTCGATCGCAAATCATATTGCAATCTTGAATGGAGAAGAGAAGGTAAATGCACCGGATGATATTACAGTGACATATGCAGATGATCTTGGATATGGTCCGAATAAAAAACGATGGGTGCAGGAATATGTAAGCGGAATTGCAAAGAGTGGGGAAGCGTTACGGGAGCTGACAGATTATCTGAAACAGCAAAGCGAGCCAACCATAGTTGTGTTTTTTGGGGATCATGCACCAAGTTATGCACTCGATCAGTTAGAAAATGATGAAAAGGAGCTGGCATATTCTACACCATATGTGATCTGGGGTAATTATGACTGGCAGAAGGCAGGTAAAGGGGAAAATGTAAGTGCATCGTATCTGTCAACTTATCTGATGCAGCTGCTTGGTATGCCATTGGCATATCAGAATTATTATAATATAGCAATGAGAAATGAATATCCGGTCGATACGCGGTATATGATACAGAATAAAGAAGGAAAGTCATATCCTGATTTTTCAAAAGAGCAACAGAAAGTATATTATGAGCATGCACTGGATCTGAAAAAACATGTGGATACATTGCTGCGGTCGCCGGAACGGATAGAGAGTATATGGACACCCGTGAAGAATACGGGAAAATAGTAATATAAAGTCAGAATTCATAAACACACAAAATATTCACAATTTTTCTTGTTTTTTTCTTGACAAACGAAAATGTGGGTGGTACATTATATTCAGATGTTAGCACTCGGATAGATTGAGTGCTAATAATCAAAAAGAAAGAAAGGGGTCTGGTGCATGGAATTAGATGAGCGGAAGCAGAAGATACTCAAAGCAATCATTTCTAATTATCTAGAGACAGGTGAACCGGTTGGTTCAAGAACCATTTCCAAATATACAGATCTGTACCTTTCTTCTGCAACGATTCGGAATGAGATGGCAGACTTGGAAGAACTTGGACTGATCATGCAACCGCATACATCAGCAGGTCGTGTTCCAACCGATCAGGGCTATCGGCTATATGTAGATCATATGATGGCTGAGAAAGATACTGAGATGCAGGAGATGAAGACACAGCTGTTAGAGCGTGTAGATAAGATGGAGTCGATGCTCAAGCAGGTTGCCAAGGTATTGGCATACAATACCAATTATACAACATTGGTCACAGCACCACAGTATCAGAACATCAAGCTTAAGTTCATTCAGTTGTCGCAGGTAGATGAGAATCAGCTTTTGGCCGTTATCGTAGTAGATGGCAATGTGATCAAGAATAAGCTGATGCAGGTAGACCGGATGCTGGGGAATGATGAGATCCTTAAGTTGAATGTTTTGCTGAATACATTTTTGCAGGGAGCCTCTTTGCAGGATATCAATCTTGAGATGATCCAGACGATCAAGTCTCAGGCTGGAGAGTTTGCAGATATCATGGAGAACATATTCCAGGGAATCGCAGAAGCCATTCATGAAGCAGATGAAGTCGAGATCTATACAAGTGGTACAACGAATATGTTAAAGTATCCGGAGCTTGGAGATATCGAACAGACGACGAAGCTTCTAGAGGCGTTAGAGGATCGACAGGGATTGGATGAATTGATCGATGAGTCCATGAACAGTGAGAATACGAATGGTATTCAGGTCTATATTGGAGAAGAAGCACCGGTTTCTAATATGAAGGATTGCAGTATTGTAACGGCGACCTATGAATTAGCAGAGGGTGCTAAGGGAACGATCGGTATTATCGGACCGAAGCGTATGGACTATAAGAAAGTTGTCAGCACCCTGAAGAATCTGACGGGTGAGTTAGATACAATATTTAAGAAGAAAGAGTAGAGGTGTCAAAGTGGAAGAAAAGAAGAAAAGCAGTGCGAAGAACAGTGCAAATACGAAGAACAAACCTACCGGCAAGACAGTGAAAGAGACTGTAGAAGAAGTTGCGGTAGAATCCACTGAAGAGACAGCAGTTGAAGAAGCCAAAGAAGTTTCAGAGGATACCGAAAAGAAGCCAACGAAGGCAAAGAAAGGCAGTCGAAGAAGCGGTGGTAATAACAAGGCATTAGAACTTGAATTAGAGAAACAGAAAGAATTGACAGAAGAAGCCAATGATAGATATAAGCGTCTGCTTGCAGAGTTTGAGAATGCCAGAAACCGTAATGAGAAAGAATCTAAGCGTATGTATGACATTGGTGCGAAAGAGGTTCTTGAGAAATTATTGCCGGTAGTTGATAACTTTGAGAGAGCGTTAGCGGCAATTCCGGAAGAGGATAAGGAGCGTGCGTTCGAACAGGGTGTAGATAAGATCTACAAGCAGATGATCGTAACTCTTGAAGACGTTGGTGTGAAGCCAATGAATGCAGAGGGTACACAGTTTGATCCGGATTTCCACAATGCAGTATTGCATGTAGAAGATGAGGAGTTAGGAGAGAACGTAGTAGCAGAGGAACTTCAGAAAGGTTATATGTATAAGGATGAAGTGCTTCGCCACAGTATGGTTAAGGTTGCAAACTAATTATTTTAGTTGCTTAGCATCCAAAGGATCTGTAATGGCAGGTTCCTTGGAAATAATATATGATTATAGAATTTTAGGAGGACAAAGTCATGGGTAAAATTATTGGTATCGATTTAGGAACAACAAATTCATGTGTAGCCGTTATGGAAGGTGGTAAGCCGGTAGTTATCAACAATGCGGAAGGTGCAAGAACAACACCATCTGTTGTAGCATTTACTAAGACCGGCGAGCGTGTGATCGGTGAGCCTGCAAAGCGTCAGGCAGTAACCAATGCAGATAAGACAATCTCTTCTATCAAGAGACATATGGGTACCGATTACAAAGTAACAATTGATGATAAGAAATATTCTCCACAGGAGATCTCAGCTATGATCTTACAGAAGTTAAAATCCGATGCTGAAAGCTACTTGGGCGAGAAGGTAACAGAGGCTGTTATTACGGTTCCTGCATATTTCTCAGATGCACAAAGACAGGCGACCAAGGATGCAGGACGTATCGCAGGATTGGATGTAAAGCGTATTATCAACGAGCCGACAGCCGCTGCATTATCATATGGTCTGGATAATGAGAACGAGCAGAGGATCATGGTATACGACTTAGGTGGTGGTACATTTGATGTATCTATCATTGAGATTGGTGATGGCGTCATTGAAGTATTGGCAACAGCCGGTGATAATAAGCTTGGTGGTGATGACTTCGATAACGTTATTACAGATTATATGTTAGATGAGTTCAAGAAACAGGAAGGCGTTGACTTATCCGGTGATAAGATGGCAATGCAGAGATTGAAAGAAGCAGCAGAGAAGGCTAAGAAAGAGTTGTCTTCTTCTACTACTACCAATATCAACCTGCCATTTATCACAGCAACAGCAGATGGTCCAAAGCATTTTGATATGAACCTTACAAGAGCGAAGTTTGATGAGTTAACAGCTCATCTGGTAGAGAGAACAGCAGTACCTGTTCAGACAGCATTAAAGGATGCAGGTCTTACTGCTTCAGAACTTGATAAAGTATTGTTAGTAGGTGGTTCTACACGTATCATCGCTGTACAGGAAAAGGTTAAACAGTTAACAGGTAAAGAGCCATTCAAGGGTATTAACCCGGATGAGTGTGTTGCAATCGGTGCTTCTATCCAGGGTGGTAAGTTAGCAGGTGATGCAGGTGCCGGTGAGATCTTATTGCTGGATGTTACTCCACTTTCACTTTCTATTGAGACAATGGGTGGTGTTGCAACCAGATTGATCGAGAGAAATACAACAATCCCAACGAAGAAGAGTCAGATCTTCTCAACTGCACAGGATAATCAGGATGCAGTAGATATTCACATTGTACAGGGTGAGAGACAGTTCGCCAGAGATAATAAGACATTAGGTCGTTTCCGTCTCGATGGTATCGCTCCTGCAAGACGTGGTGTTCCTCAGATCGAAGTTACATTTGATATTGATGCCAATGGTATTGTTAATGTATCTGCTAAGGATCTTGGAACAGGTAGAGAGCAGCATATTACAATTACTGCAGGTTCTAACATGTCAGATGATGATATCGAGAGAGCAGTAAAAGAAGCTGCTGAGTATGAAGCTCAGGATAAGAAGAGAAAAGATGCAATCGAAGCCAGAAATGATGCAGATGCAATGGTATTCCAGACAGAGAAAGCATTACAGGATGTTGGTGATAAGCTTCCGGCTGAGGATAAGACCAAGGTTGAGGCTGATCTGCAGGCACTTAAGAGTCTGGTAGAAAGTACAGATCCTGAGAATATGAGCGACTATGATGTAGAACAGCTTAAGAATGCAAAAGAGACATTGATGACAAGTGCTCAGAACTTATTTGCTAAGTTGTATGAGCAGAACGGTCCTGGAGCTAATGCAGGTACCGGAGCAACAGGTCCTGCTGATTACTCAGAAGGTGATGTTGTAGATGGAGATTATACAGAGTTATAATCCGAATGGATACTTTGAAATGATAGTCCCACGGTCTTAGTAGAGACCGTGGGTACTCTTAGTCGATAAAGGTGAGGAAGATGGCAGAAACAAAGAGAGATTATTATGAGGTTCTTGGCGTTGCAAAGAATGCAACAGATGCAGAATTAAAGAAAGCTTACCGACAGATTGCCAAGAAATACCATCCTGATATGAATCCGGGAGACAAGGAAGCAGAAGCAAAGTTCAAAGAGGCTTCGGAAGCTTACAAGGTATTAAGTGATCCGGATTCCAGAGCAAAGTATGATCAGTTCGGTCACGCTGCATTTGATCCAAATGGTGGCATGGGGGGAGCTGGATTCGGTGGATTTGACTTTGGCGATATGGGAGATATCTTTGGAGATATCTTTGGAGATATGTTTGGCGGTGGCGGAAGAGCACGTCAATCCAATGGCCCGATGAAAGGTGCTAACATTAAGACCAGTGTTCGTGTGAAGTTTGACGAAGCCGTATTTGGCTGCCAGAAGGAATTGGAATTACCGCTGAAAGACGAATGTGTTGTATGTCATGGTACCGGTTCACAACCGGGACATAATCCGGAGACTTGTCCAAAATGTAATGGTAAAGGTCAGGTTGTATTTACACAGCAGTCGTTATTTGGCGTAGTTCGTAATGTACAGACTTGTCCGGAATGTTCCGGTACGGGTAAAGTCATTAAGTATAAGTGTACACAGTGTTCCGGTACCGGTTATGTGAAGAGCAAGAAGAAGATTCAGGTAGTCGTACCAGCCGGTATTGATAACGGACAGAGTATCCGTATCCGTGAGAAAGGTGAACCGGGTGTCAATGGTGGCGGACGTGGAGATTTGCTTGTTACCGTATTGGTTGACAGACATCCACAGTTCCAGCGTCAGGAGTACGACCTGTTCTCTACAGAACCGATCACATTTACGCAGGCAGCACTTGGCGGAACGATTACGATCAATACGATCGATGGTCCGATGGAATATGAGATCAAGCCGGGAACACAGACAGACACGAAGATTAAGTTGAAGGGTAAGGGTGTTCCGACACTTCGTAATAAGAATGTACGTGGTGATCATTATGTTACCTTAGTTGTTCAGGTGCCGGATAAGTTGACAGAAGAGCAGAAGACAATTCTTAATAACTTTGATGAGGCAACCGGTTCTACTGCGAGAAGATCTACGGATTCAGCAGGAGATTTCAGCTTTGGTGGACATAAGAAAAAGGGTTTCGGTAAGAAACGCTGAGAATAGAGAAAGAGATAATACCGTTACATGATATATTATCGTGTAGCGGTATTTTTGTATACGGTGAGTAGGGTAGGGATTTGTGTTTTCGTGAAAATATGTATTTATACTTGTATGTTGCAATGAATATAGGTACAATAGAGGAAGTGAACAGCAATGAAACCTATAGAAGAGGAGTATAATTAGTATGAAATGGACGAAAGTAACGGTAGAGACAACCACTCAGGCAACCGATATGCTGAGTTATGTATTAGATGAATATGGAGTAGAAGGCATTGAGGTAAAGGACAAGATTCCTCTGTCAGAAGCAGATACTAAGGCAATGTTTATTGATATTTTGCCGGAATTACCGCCGGATGATGGTGTGGCAGAGATATCCTGCTATATTGATGATAAGATTGATGTGAAGGACTTGTGCAATTATATTGCAGAACAGTTAAAGGAGATGTCAGCTTACCTGCCGGTAGGAAGCGGTAAGATCTCGCTTGGTGAGACGGAGGATAAGGACTGGATCAATAACTGGAAGGAATTCTTCCATCCGTTCCGCCTAGAGGATAATATTGTGATCCAGCCAACCTGGACGGAGATTGCAGATGCCAAGCCGGATGATATCGTGATCCATATTGATCCGGGGGTTGCATTTGGAACCGGTTCGCATGAGACAACGAAGTTATGTATTGCAAATCTTAAGAAGTATATTAAACCGGATGGAACAACCTCTGTGATGGATGCGGGATGCGGAAGCGGAATTCTTTCCATTGTTGCGATGAAATTAGGAGCAAGCAAGGTATACGGTGTTGATATTGACGAACTTGCGGTTGAGGCGAGTAAGGCGAATCTGGCATTAAATGATATCCCGGAAGAGAAATATACGATTGTGTTAGGGAACCTGATCGAGGACAAGGAATTTGCAGAAGGTGCGGCCAGTGTGGGACAGTATGATATTGTAGTTGCGAATATATTGGCGGATATCATTATTCCATTATCGGCAGAGGTGCGCCCATTTATGAAAGAAGATGGCGTGTTCATTACATCCGGCATCATCAACACAAAAGAGCAGGCAGTAAAAGATGCATTGATCCGGAACGGATTTGAGATTGTGGATACGACCTATATGGGCGAGTGGGTGTCGATTGTAGCGAAGTAAGAGGAGTGAAGTATGTACCGTTTTTTTGTGAGTCCGGAGCAGTTATTACAGGAACCGATCCGGATCTGTGGAGAAGATTATAACCATATTCATAACGTGCTTCGTATGAAGACAGGAGAAGAGGTTCTCGTAACCGATCAGGGGGAGAAAGAATATCTGTGCGAGATTGAGGACTATGACGCAGATACACAGGAGGTATTGCTCCGCGTAGTAGATGTGTTTGGCAATAACCGGGAACTGCCGGCGAAGATCGTTCTGTTTCAGGGATATCCAAAAGGAGATAAGATGGAACAAATCGTACAGAAAGCAGTTGAGTTAGGAGTTGCCGAGATTGTACCGGTCATGATGAAACGCTGTGTTGTGAAATTAGATGAGAAAAAGGCTGCTAAGAAGATAGAGCGTCTGAATGGAGTTGCATTAAGTGCAGCCAAACAGTCCAAGCGTGGCAGAATTCCGGAAGTGAAGCCGGCTATGAACATGGAACAGGCAATACAATATGCCCGATCTCTGGATAGTATTATTGTTCCGTATGAGAGTGCGGAGGGAATGGAATATTCGAAGAAAGTGATCGATGAGATTACAGATGGCCGTTCCATTGGAATCTTTATTGGTCCGGAGGGTGGATTTGAACCGTCGGAGATTGGGAAGATAGAAGCTGTTGGTGGAAAAGTAATCTCGCTCGGACATCGGATTCTTCGAACGGAGACAGCGGGAATGGTTGTATTATCATTATTGATGTTTGGGTTAGAAGAGTAACCTTTAGGTGAGAATTATAAAGACGTGTATAGAAAACAGTCGGAATATAGTCATAACCGATAATATTTGGGTTGGAATAACAAAATGAAATGACGTCGTATGGAACACCGGCATCAAGAACGCTCCCACCATCAACAACAACGGTGATGCCAACAGCAAGATCAACGCCTACTACTACTGCAAGAGCGGCAAGATGGTGACCGTCATGTTCAT
>USBM01000081.1 GCA_900552885.1 uncultured Clostridium sp.
TACATTCCAGCATATACTTTTGCAGTAGTACCAGTTCTTGTAAGAGAACCTTTATAACTAAGTTCAGTTCCAGATCTTGGTACGTTTGAAAATTGAGCTCTTGCTGTTCCTCCACTTGTCATACTGATATTATGTTTTAACCTGCCTAGGCTCACGGTAAATACACCAGAACCAGTAAAGGATGAAATATAGCATTCGGCATAATCTGCACCAGTAGCAATTTTTGAACAGTATTGTGTTGTATTAATCGAGGCACCAGATGCTGCATAAAAATAATTAGGAAAAGGGGTGTAATTGACAGCCCTTGTCATTGCAGCATTTGAATCGGTTGCATAAGTTGTAATAACTAATACTGTGAATGCAAATAAAAATAAAATTTTTTTCATAATGTGATCCTCCTTAAATAACTATTTCTGATACTTTTCTCTTGCGACCTTTGGTTCCTTTGGCTGGTAACAGTATTTTGATGATGTAGCACATACCGCCTGCTTTGCTGCCTGTTTTCCAATTACAGCAAGTAAGTGTGATAATTGTTTCATGGATGTTTCCCTCCTCTCTTTGGTTATGGTATTTGTTCATGAATGTGACTGTGAGCGATGCTCACTATGTATTGTTAATACTGCTATGCTCATCAATGAACAAGTCAGGGTACTTGCAGCATTGATCGAATGGAGAGAACATAACAGTATAACAATCGTAAATAAGATAGATAGGATAAAAATGTTTCTGCGATTTCTTTTTATCTGATCCATTGTGAGTGGTTTGTTTGGATGTTCTACAGGAGCAAATTGATAAATTAATACATAATAAATAATCTGAAGAAATCCAATCACTATATAAAAATGGGGAAAATACGTAAGAGCATTGCCAAGTCCAATTGACAAGAGATAGGTGAATAAGGTTAATATAGTACAGCCTAATCGGGTTGATGCGTGGTAACCTCCTGCAAAGCGACGAATATAAAAATAAGTAGCTATATATAGAAGGGTTCCAGGTATCTGATGCAAACATATTCCAAATAACAGAAGCAGAATGGTCTGTTCCATAGAGTAGATTAACGTATCGTATCCATATTGACAGATCTCCCATTCTTCTTCTGATATCTGTTGCTGCTGTACTAAAAAATCAGCTATCTTGCAAGAAAGATAATGACTCATTATTAAGCCCCCCTTTTTCTGCTATGATAACGGATTATACAAGAATTGCAACAGGGTTGGCACACTTTGTAGGATTTTAGGCACACTTTGTAGAATCCGGTAGAATTATGGTGGTTATGAAGTAGGAATCCTGTTCGTATTGTTGATAAATACCATCGAGTGACTGCACGATCTTACGGACACTTCTGACACCCCATCCATGATGTTTTTTGTCTGCCTTATTGGTAAAAAGAGAGGGGTTTGTGCTTAATACAGATGCGTCAATGTAGTTCTTGATGGTGATATAGTACATTCCTTTGTCTTGTTGAAGGTGAAGGAGAATCTTGCGATTATTGGTATTCTGCCTGCATTCGGCTTCAATGGCGTTGTCAAGGAGGTTTGATAGAATAATACCAAGATTCATTTCTAGAGACTTGTCGATTGTTCCACTAATGGTTATCTGATATATAATATTTGATTTTTTGCATTGCTCGGCTTTTTCATTTAATACATGATTGAGAATGTTACTATTGGTATATACATATGTAGCATGAGACAATTGTTGTTGCGTGACTTCCATTATGTAAGACTTAGCTTCTGTAAAAAGATTCTGTTCCAAAAATCCTTGTATGATTGAAAAGTGTCTTGTCAGGTCATGTTGAAGAATGCGGTTATTATCATATAACTCTGTAATACGGTTTAGCATGACTTCTTCATCCTGTAGACGGGAGAGTAGTTTGGTGTTCTCAATCTCCTTCTGGTGTTGTCGGTTCATCTGGTAGACGCAGATTGTAACAGCGACACTAATGGCACAGAGTCCAATGGTTACAATTAGAAGCTGGGTTTCCTGTGATAAGGTCAGATTACCTGCTTTGGTAATGTTAATGAGAATCGAGCAGGAGAATAGAATACCAGTAAATAGAAGAGTCGCAATTAGACAAAATTGATAGGTGATTGTCTGTTTTCGTAATAATGTAGAAGCTACAAATAGTAAGATAAAAAATACTATCTTATGAAAAAGTAACAAAAATAGGCGAAGTATACCTGGAGAGCATAACTGTTCAATGCTAATCTGTGTAAAAGATACAATAGTATATGTTACAAACATATTTGAAAATGAAAGAAGAATAAGATACACTATGGTTACAATAATCTTCTGACCGACAGATTTATCTAAAAGAGAAAGAGAAAATAAAAAACAAATTGTAAATATACTTATATCTTGTACTACAGAGTCTGTCGTATGATCCTGCAAATATCCTAATATAGCAATTGATGCAATTGTAATAAATACAAATGTTCTGTTATTTGTAATACGGATGTTCTTTCCTAATGTATAGGTTATAAATAAAATGGCAAATGCCATATCTAAGTAAGTAGCAATGTATTCTGCAATATTATATATGAATTCCATGAACAAACCTCTCTAATTGTCTGGCATATTGTAACTTAATCTCATCCATGCGGTTTCGGCTGACCGGTAGGAGTTTCTTATTATCTAAGAGGACTCCTTTGGACGAGATCTGGTAGATGTATCGTACGTTTACTAAATAACTGATATAGATCCGAAGAAAACCGTAATTATTTAGCCGGTTATCGTAATCGGCAAGTTTTCCCCGGACATGATATACATCTGTTGTCGTATAGATGTCTAAGTAATGCCGGATGCTTTCTATATAGATAATATCTGTGATCTGGCATTTGATCGTAGAGGAACCATTCCTGATATCAAAGAGGAAGGTCTCATTTGCCAGTTTGGCAGTCAGGGCAGGTATGGCTTCTGCAAGTTCCTCCTGCAAATGCGACTTACGAATGAAGCGGAAAGGACTGCATTTCACTGCTTCGAATACCATGTTGTCATGATTGGTGACAAACAGGATTGGAAGCAGTGGATATTGTGCTGCTAATGTGTTGGCAACTGTAATGCCGTCGCCCTCCGGCATATCGATATCTAACAAGAGTGCATCGGGGGTATCTTTTTCAAAAGAATCCAATAAATCATGTGGATTATCAAATTCTTGTATTACAAAGTTCATCTGCAATGTAGCAGCGATATTATTCAATATATCAGTAATCTGTTTTCGGTCTCTTGATTGATCATCACAAACAGTTATATGCATGTGGTATCTCCTTGTAGTATTATGTAACTAAATTAATTTGATTTATACTTTTCATTATACCAAAGCAAAACAGGAATGCAAGAAGCAATTGCTACATAAATATTAAGAGCATTGCCCTTTTGTTGTAATTCCGATTGAGATATGATACAATAATCATTAATTATCGTTAATTGAAAGAGATGGAGAAGAACATGCAGTTTCGACCATGTATTGATATACATAATGGACAGGTAAAGCAGATTGTTGGAGGCTCTTTGTTAGATGCCGGTAATCAGGCAACGGAGAACTTCGTAGCAACGCAGGATGCCGCATTTTATGCGGATTTGTACCGTAAGACGGGAATCCGGGGTGGTCATATTATTCTGCTTAACAAGGCAGGAACGGAATATTACGAGGCGGATGTAGAACAGGCACGTCTTGCACTCCATACATATCCGGGTGGACTACAGATCGGTGGAGGAATTACGGCAGAGAATGCAGGTGAATTTCTTAATATGGGTGCAAGCCATGTGATCGTGACATCTTATGTATTCCGGGATGGACAGGTAGATTATGAACGGCTGCAGGCACTATACAAGGCAGTTGGGAAGGAACATTTGGTATTAGACTTAAGCTGCCGCAAGAAGGAAGGAAGATATTATATTGTGACAGACCGCTGGCAGAAGTTCACGAATGAGGTTGTCTGCAAAGAGACGATAGAGAAGTTACAGGAATATGCGGATGAATTCCTGATTCATGCAGTGGATGTGGAAGGGAAAGCGAATGGTGTAGAGGAAGAATTAGTGGCTATGCTTTCCGAAGAGGCAGATATTCCGATTACTTATGCGGGCGGTGTGGGATCGTATGAAGATATTGAGACGATCCGGACACTTGGCAAGGGGAGACTGAATGTGACAATTGGAAGTGCACTTGACTTATTCGGGGGTTCTTTGAATTATGATAAAGTGCTTTCTATGATGGACAAAGGATAAATAGAAAGTAGGGATAGATAGGAATGGATAGGAATCATGAAGAATAAGATATGGAATTTTGTAACAGATAAGTATGTGTATGTAGTTACCTTTGTGATCGCACTTTGTATGATGATTGGTGCATGGATCATAGGAGAGATCGGACCATTTGGCGGCAAATGTCTGGTGGTCGTAGATGGAGTACATCAGTATCTTCCGTTTTTCTCGGATTATCAGGAGAAGTTGAAGACATTAGATACCTTACAGTATACAATGGATGTGGGTCTTGGCAATAATTTTGTGTCACTTTGGTCGTATTATCTGTCGAGCCCATTTAACCTTATTGTTTTGTTATGCGCAAAGTCGCATCTGCCGATGGCACTCAATCTGATCATATCGGCTAAGATTATATTAGCTGCAGTTAGTTTTGCTTATTTTCTGATGCATGCCGGCAAACGTCCAAGGAAGAATCCGGGAATTATTGCATTTTCACTGTTTTATGCATTTAGCAGTTATGTGGTAGGATATTATTGGAATCTGATGTGGTTAGATTGTATCTTTATCTTCCCGATCATTATTCTTGGGATGGAGAAGATGTTTACAAAGAACGACAGCAGAATGTATATGCTGGCATTGTTGTATAGCTTTGTATGTAACTATTATATCAGCTTTATGATATGCCTGTTTCTGGTGTTGTGGTTCTTTGTGCAGCGGTTTCGTGGAATCAAGGATTTCTTTGTGAAAGGAATCCGGTTTGCGATCGCATCGATCACCGCAGCGCTGATGAGTGCAGTCGTCCTGATACCGGCCTATATGGGAATCATGACAACGGCCTCTGCGGATTTTACATTTCCGGAATGGAATTTCTATGGATCGTTTGCAGATACATTGCGTTCCCATCTGTTCTGTTCTGAGGTTATGACGAATCAGGTAGGCGATGCCGGAACGAACCTGTATTGCGGTATCTTTACGATATTGTTAGCATTTATGTTCTTCTGTATGAGGAAGATCTCCTTAGAGAAGAAAGTAAAATACGGTATTTTGCTGGTATTATTTGTAGTCAGTTTCAATAACGAACTGCTCAATTATATCTGGCATGGTTTCCATAACCAGTATGGAATTCCGAACCGGTTTGCATTTTTATATATCTTTGTATTATTGGTTATGGCGTATGAAGTGTATCTGAAACGGAAACAGATTCGATTATATATGGTGGTCGTCGGATATGTGTTAAGTATGTTGTTTGTGATCTTCTGTTATTATAATGCAGAGACCGTATATCAAAACCGCACTTATATTCTGACCGCTTCTTTGCTTACAGTGTATCTGATCTTATTTACGCTGTATATCAGGGTGCCGGCGAAACGGGCCTTATTTGAATATCTGTTAGTGTTCGTTGCAATTGTGGAGATGGCGGCGAATGGATTGTTTGGATTCGGTCAGGTAGGAAGTTCGGATCCGGAGTATTATTATGGAGATACCGATACGTTTGAGACATTGAAAAGCCGGGTGGAAGAGAACGATCAGGGATTATACCGTTCGGATATCTTAGAGCCGCTCTTAGTGGATGAGGCGACCTGGTATAACTTAAAGAGTGTGGGAATCTTCGGTTCTACCGTTCGGGGAGAGCTGGTAGACATTATGGGGAAGCTTGGATTCTATACGGGTGCCAATGAATACCTGTATTATGGAGCAACTCCGGTAACGAATGCACTGCTCGGTGTCAAGTATGTATATACCAGAGATACGGATTTTGTGAATGTCGATATGGATTACTATGATCAGGAAGATAAGTTTTCCGTATATAAGAATAATTCGACTTTGCCAATTGGATATATGGTGAAGGAGGATGTTTTAGATTATGACACAGAAGATAATGGACCATTTACCGTACAGAATGAATTATGTGGGGCATTATCCGGTGTGGAACCGATCTTTGTTTCAATCTATGACGACATGCAGTTAGAGACATATGGAACAAATGTTAACGTAGAGTTAACAGAAGGGTTCAACGCGAATTACAGTAACGGTAGTGCAAGTGCAAGAGCAGATATGATCTTCACAATCCCGAGGGATATGGATTTCTATGTGAACTGCCGGGGCAGCAATGTACACAAGATCGCATTGCTGATCGATGGTAAGGAAGTAGCATTTGACCGGTACCAGGGACAGATCTTCCGGGTTGGTAATGTCAAGGCGGGACAGACGGTAGATGTGCAGTTTGTACTAAATGACGGCGAGAATATGAGTGGATCGCTATATTGCTATCCGATGGAATTCTTACCGGAGCAGTTTGACCAGTTCTATGAGAATCTGGCAGATGAGACATTAGATGTGACCAATTTCAAGGATTCGAAGATAGAAGGCAATCTTCATGTAAAAGAAGATGGTGTATTTATGACATCCATTCCGTATGATGACGGATGGACCATTTATGCAAATGGCGAGAAGTTAGACAGCCTGGTTGTGTTAGAGGGATTCTTAGGTGCAGAATTACCGGCAGGGGATTATGAGATTAAGATGGTGTATCATTGTCCGGGACTGCTGCGGGGATTGATCGCAACAGTACTTGGCATATTATGTTTTTATGGTATCTATAGAATGGAACAATATATGAGAAGGAAACAAGGGATTAGAAAGGAGACTGTATCGTATGAAGTAGAAGATCAGATTAATGTGTAAGGGAACGACAGGAAGAATGAAAAAGTAACAATATTTTAGGAAACGGGGGTTATGTATTATGGAAAAGAGTAAAGGATTGTCCAGATTAAAGGCAATTTACTTCTTGTTGGTAGGAATTTTGGTGATTGCAGTTGTTGCAGGGTCATCGATCATTTTAAAGAAGATGGGAGCAAATGATGCAAGAAACACGGTGATGATATTAGCAGTGATCGTGATCATACTGACGCTCGGAATCTCGGCGGTTATGCTTAAGTTCATGCAGGATGAGGAGAAGCAGTCTGCAGTGAAGAGTGATAAGTATAAGAAATTATTCCTGAATCTGCCGGTTGGTTTCGCACAGGCGCAGATTCTTCGGGATGCCCAGTCAGGACGCAATATGGGATACCGGATCAGTGATGCCAATGAGACATTTGGGAGATTATTTGACTTAGATATTTCCGATTATTATGACAAAGTGATCTCGGAGAGCCGGGTCGAGGTATTACAGGATATCAATGCCTGGTTCGAGGCATATAACAATTCCGGTACCAAGCAGGGGGAACTGTTAGCCGTTGAGATTACAATGGAGCGTCTTAACAAGGTATTTAATATTGTTATGTATAAGTCGGAAGCGGATTATATCAATATGGTAGTTATTGATATTACGGAGCAGAAAGAGACAGAGAATAAGCTGTCAAAGGCAATTAAAGATGCCAACGCAGCTTATAAAACACAGTCGGAATTCCTTGCGAACATGTCGCATGAGATCCGTACACCGATCAATGGAATTCTCGGTATGTTACAGCTTACCTTAATGGCGGATGATCTGCAGGCAGATTACCGGGATAACTTAACAACAGCAAAGAATTGTGCAGACACCTTATTGCGTCTGATCAATGATATCTTAGACATCTCGAAGTTAGAGGCAGGTAAGTATAATCTCAGGGAAGAGAATTTTGATATTAAGGCGATTATCGAAGAGACTGTTGCAGCACAGATTCCGATTGCCAACGGCAAGGGTCTTGGATTAGACTGCACGTTTGGCAGTAACATTCCGAAGTTAGTACGTGGTGACGGACAGAGAATTCAGCAGGTACTTAACTGTATGCTTTCAAATGCGATCAAGTTCACCAATGAGGGTGGTGTCCGTGTGAAGGTTGCCTGCTTAGATGACGGAATGGATAAAGTGAAACTGCGTATTGCAGTAGCAGATTCCGGTATTGGTATCTCAGATGAGGATAAGAACAAGCTGTTCATCCGGTTCTCACAGGTGGATTCTTCCGATACCCGTAAATATGGCGGTTCCGGTCTGGGGTTAGTTATTACCAAACAGATTGTAGAATTGATGGGTGGCAGCATTACGGTACAGAGTAAGGAAGGACTTGGTTCTACTTTCATTGTGGAAGTGCCGCTTAAGTTAATTAAGGCAGCAGATGTGGAAGTAGAGGAGAGTGCGGCAACTGAAGAAGAACCGGCAGTATTCTCATTAGCAGGACATTCCAGAGCAAGAATTTTAGTAGCAGAGGATGAACCGGTGAACCAGCAGGTAATTGGTAAACTGCTTGGTATGGCAGGTTACTCTTATGACATTGCTGAGAATGGAGAAAAGGCAGTCGAGTTATTCAAACAGAAAGAATACCAGGCAGCATTATTTGATGTACAGATGCCGGTTATGGATGGTCTTGCGGCGACACAGGAGATCCGTGCGATTGAGCTTCGGGAAAACCGTAAGCGTCTGCCGATCATTGCAGTAACGGCAAGAGCGATGTTTGGAGATAAGGAGCGTATCTTAGAGGCGAAGTTAGATGATTATATTGCAAAGCCATATAATCTGAATGATGT
>USBM01000082.1 GCA_900552885.1 uncultured Clostridium sp.
TCATGCCACCTTCGAAGCACCGGATTCATAACATTCAGGCATGCGCCCACATCAGCCGGAGACTTACGCTGTAGAAGAGGAAGAATATAATGAGGAGAAGATATTATGGAAAATTACGTGTTTCAACGTGCAAATGAAAAAGATTTGGAGGAAATCCGTGTAATGTATACGGAAGCAATCGGTAGTCCTGGCTGTACATGGGATGAAGGATATCCGAATGCTGAGTGTACCAGAGCAGACTGGGAACGGGGAGATCTGTTCTGCCTGAAAACGGAGGACGGGGAGATTGCAGGTGTGATTGCGGTAGATGTGGATGAGATTGTAGAAAAGCTGACTTGCTGGACAACATCATTACAGCCGGGAGCAGAGCTTGCCAGACTGGTTGTGAAAGAGTCCTATCAGAATCAGGGAATTGCGAAGAATTTATTACAGTGTGGAATGAAAGAGCTGGCAAAGAGAGGATACAGGAGCGTACATTTTCTGGTATCGAAGACGAATGAACGGGCACTGCGGGCATATGAACCGCTTGGATTTGATAATCGTGGGGAATGGTTTGGATATGAGCATGACTGGTGGTGCTATGAGAAGGCATTGTAATGTGTTTATCTTGACGAGGGTAAGGGATTTCGATATAATGCAATAGGACAGAGACGCTCAGATAAGGTGGATTCTGTCCTTTTGTGTATTTGAGAGAATTGATTTCATTTATGTTGAAGAAAGAGGTGCAGATACATGAGAAGAGCAGATCGGGAAGTGACAGATGCCGGCAAGATTCGTGAGATATTGGAAAATGCACAGATTGTACATATCGGGATGGTGGATGATGGAAGACCGTATGTGGTGCCAATGCATTACGGATATCAATATGAGAATGGGGTATTGACACTGTATATGCATGGAGCAAAAGAAGGAAAAAAATGCGATATTCTAGCGAAGAATCCACAGGTATTTATTGAGATTGAGACGGATGTAGAGGATGCAAGCGGTGGAGACATTCCATGTAATTACGGAGCGTTCTATGCGAGTATCATGGGGGAGGGCAAAGCAGCGATCCTGACAGATACAGCCGAGAAGGTAGAGGCATTACAGATTCTGATGCGTACCCAGACAAAGAGGGAGTTTGTGATCACGGAGCAGATGAGCCGGAATGTTCAGGTGTTTCGTGTTATTGTACCGCATCTGACTGCAAAGTGCAGACCGAAGATGCAGTAAAAAAGTAGTTTGTGCATATAGAGAATGAAACAATAATATGTGAGAATAGAGGAGGTTACTATGAGAAAGACACTGATCGTAGTTGATATGCAAAATGATTTTATTACCGGATCATTGGGAACAAAAGAAGCACAGGATATTGTGCAGAAGGTAAAGAATAAGATTGCCGAGTATCAGAAACGAGGGGATGAGATCATCTTTACCAGAGATACACACCAGACAGATTATCTGAATACACCAGAGGGAAAGAAGCTTCCGGTGGAACATTGTATCGAAGGAACGGAGGGCTGGCAGATAGCAGATGGCTTAGAGGTAGATGGGGCTGTCTATATTGATAAGCCAACCTTTGGGTGGACGCACTGGAATGACAGAACTTTTGAGGAGATTGAGATGGTTGGTCTTTGTACGGATATCTGTGTGGTATCCAATGCCCTGATTCTGAAAGCTACATTTCCGGAAGTGGAGATTACAGTGGATGCAAGCTGCTGTGCAGGTGTAACACCGGCTACGCATAATGCAGCCTTAGAGACAATGAAGATGTGCCAGATTAACGTGATTGGTGAATAGACTAAGAGCCCTTATATGTTTGTATAAGGGCTCTTAGTCTATTCTGTGTAGAAATCACGGGTAATATTAGTAAATAATTTGTGTGTTAGATCTGCCATATACTGTGGCGATTCCGGGGATTCTGCTGATAACCAGGACTTGAGCATTCCGACGAGTCCGGTCAGACAGAAGGAGTAGGTGTAGAGCAGATCCGGTGTAGTCTTAGGAAACTGGTTGGTAAGGGATTCAAATACAGTCTCTGCAACCAGCTTTTCGGTCTGTTCCACGAATGCCATATCTCCGTGTGGACCAAGCAAAGCTTTACAGATCTCACGATTCTCCTCTAAGTAAGTGAAAATGTGAACCAAAAAGGATTGTGCCTTGTCGGTACTCGTAAGAGGCTCAATTGGATTGGAAGTGATGGATAAACGAATCTCTTCCATAATCTCCTGTTCGATGCTTTCTAACATCTGATAGATATCTTCATAATGTAGGTAGAAAGTAGAACGGTTAATGTCTACTTCATCTACTAATTCCGTGACAGTGATCTCACGGATGTTCTTTTTCTGCATGAGTCGGGCTAGTCCGGCACGTAACTGGGCACGGGTCTTGCGGACTCTGCGGTCTACTTTCGCAGCCATAATGTCATCCTCTTTCCTGGTAAAATAATATAGGTGAAATAATCAACAATAATGAATTGCATTGTATAGAAATAATCAAAATGGAGTGTAATTAACGGTTGTTTTGTTTCGTTAGGTTCAGTATAATACAAACGAAAAGAAAAATCAACAATATGTTTATTATTGGAGGTTGAATCTATTAAACAAGCGTATATCGAATAGTCGATTGGGTTTCTAGTAAGCGAGAGTTTATATATTATTTAGACTTTGTTAAGCTGGAATCTATCGAAGAAATGGTGTTTTGTCTGTTATACTGTGCAGGTCATATGCAACGTACATTTTGCACAGAAGTATATAATAAGAAAGAAGGAAAGACAGATGATTAAGAATGAATGGAAAAGTCTATGGCATAATAAGTTCATGCTGATCGTGGTAGTTGCGATTATAGCGATTCCGTTGATCTATGCAGGCTTATTCTTAACGTCCATGTGGGATCCATATGGCAATGTAGACAATCTGCCGGTTGCGGTTGTCAATCATGACAAGGCGGTAGAATATGAGGGAAAGACGTTACAGGTTGGAGACGATCTGGTGGATGAGTTGAAAAACAACGATTCCCTTGCATTTAACTTCGTGGATGCAGATGTGGCAGAGCAGGGACTTAAGAATGGAACCTTCTATATGGTAATTACCATTCCGGAAGATTTCTCAGAGAATGCGTCCACCTTAATGAATGAGCATCCAAAGAAGATGCAGCTTACGTATAAGACGAATCCGGGAACGAATTATATTGCATCTAAGATGAGTGAGACAGCACTTACCAAGATTAAGACAAGTGTAGCAGAGGAAGTAACGAAGACATATTCCGAGACAGTATTTGACCAGATCGGAACGATTGGCGATGGTATGCAGGATGCAGCAGACGGTTCCTTGGAATTAAAGGAAGGAATTGATTCAGCAGCAGACGGAGCAGATACGATTGCTACGAATCTCAATACATTAGCAGATGGTGCCGGAGAACTTAAGGATGGTGCCGACAAGTTAGGAAAAGGTGTGAAAGATTACACGGATGGTGCTGCGAAGATCAACAGCGGTGCCAAGACATTATCCAAAGGAACGAAGACATTAAAGGATGGTACAGACACCTTAGCAACAAAGGGAAAAACTTATACGGATGGTGTTACTACCTTAGCGGATGGTGCTACTGCCTATGTTGGTGGAGCCAGTCAGTTGGCAGCAGGTGCCAAGCAATTAGAGCCATTAGAGAAGTTAGGGGAGGTATCAAGTGGTATCAGTCAGTTGAATACAGCTGTAACGAAAGGAACAGATAAGTCCCAGTCATTAGTAGCAGGAACAACCAGCTTGAAGAATGGTATTGGAATGATGCAGAAGCAGGTAGAGGGTGCAGCCGGTACACTTGGTAATCTGTCCGGAAGTCTTACCACTGCTGCCGATACAATCCAGAAGGCAAGTAACGGAATCAGTGGTGCAGGCAGTAGTATCAGTGAGGCAGCAGTATTGGCAACCAAAGGTGCAAACGTATTGAATGGTGGTGCCCAGACATTAAATGGTGCGAACACAGCAATTGATGCGGCCAATTCCAAGATTGATACTGCAAACAGCAGTATTGCCAAAGCAATCACTAAGTTAGAAGAGGCAAAGACAGCAGGTGCGGATGTGGATGATCAGTTGTCTGCTTTGAAGAACCTTGGTACGATCGATTCTGCCAGCAAAGTAGATGTCAGTACATTAGCTTCACAAGCTTCTGCAATTGGTACCGGTTTGAACCAGTATGCAACCGGATTAACAGCGGTACCATCCGGCTTACAGCCTGCCATTGATGGATTAAACGATGGAGCAGCGAAGTTGTCCGCTGCAGATCCGGCAGCTTCCATGACGGCATTGAATGAAGGTTTGAAAACTGCATATACCGGAGCGACTGCTTTAGAGGCAGGAGCCAAACAGGTTTCAGCCGGTTTACAGCAGTTAGAGACAGCAACCGCTTCTTTCCCAACAGCGGCAGCAGGTATTAAAGCATTAAATGCCGGATTTGCAACATTAACAGCTAATGATACCAAACTGACACAGGGAGCATCTGCATTAAAGACGAATACACCTGCTGTCACGCAGGGAATTCAGAGTCTTTCGGCAGGTGTTACCCAGTTGAATACAGGAGCAGTCAGTCTGCTTACCGGAACCAAACAGTTGACAGCGAATAATAAGACTTTGATCAGTGGTGTGAGCCGGTTATCCAGTGGAGCAACACAGATCGCAGATGGTTCTGCCAAGTTATATGATGGTTCATTAGAATTAACAGATGGTATGACAAAGTTACAGAACGGTGCAAAGGAGTTGCATGACGGAATTAAAGACGGTGCGGATGAAGTCAAAGAGATTAATACCAATGATGAAACATATGAGATGTTTGCTGAACCGGTAGAGGATCAGGAGACAAAGATTACAAAAGTAGAGAATAACGGCCATGCAATGGCACCATACATGATGTCAGTTGGTCTTTGGGTTGGATGCCTTGCATTCTGTCTGATCTATCCTTTGATGTCATTTAAGGGTGAATTGAAATCAGGGCTTGCATGGTGGGCAAGTAAGGCAACAGTATTGTATCCGGTAGCAATCTTACAGGGTGCAATTCTGATCTTGGCACTTAACAAGTTAGCAGGTTTCCATCCGGTGGAATTTGGTAAGACGGTGGCATTTGCCTGTCTGACTGCAGTAACATTTACTTCAATTATGTATTTCTTCAATATATGGTTAGGTAAGGTTGGTAGTTTCTTAATGCTGGTATTTATGGTAGTTCAGCTTGCAGGATCAGCCGGAACTTATCCGGTAGAACTTTCACCAAGTTTTGTATCTAAGATTCACGATCTGGTACCATTTACTTATACGGTAAATGCGTTCCGAAGCACAATCTGTGGAGGGGAAAGCATTGCGACATCCGTAAAGGTATTGGTGATTCTTACTGTGATCTTCACTGCAGCAACGATTGTATCGTTCCACTTCAAAGGTATTGCGAAGAAACAGGGCAAAGTTCTTCCATACGACTGGTTAGAGGAAAGAGGATTAGCATAATATAGAATCAGTATCGCAAGATACCGAATCTAAAATAGGGAGCAAGGCACAAAGCATACTGCGAACTATAAAAATGATATAGAAAGCTGTCATATGGGGCAATGCAAATCGTATATCGGGAAGGATGTGCGGAAAGCTGGAGTCTTGTGTGGCAGCTTATATTATTGCTGTTATTTAGTGCGACTTGTAGAGGTATTTTACTTGCATTTTGTTAGTGGCTTTGATATAATAACTTGTATTGTTTAAATTGAAGCAAAGCAGGTGAAACTAGTGATAAAGAGTATGACAGGCTTCGGACGTAGTGAGAGCATTACGAAAGAACGTAAGATTGTAATAGAGATGAAGTCAGTGAATCACAGATACTGTGACCTGAATATTAAGATGCCGAAGAAGTTTAATTTCTTTGAGGCAGCAATTCGCAGCCATTTGAAGCAATACATTGGCAGAGGTAAGGTGGACATCTTCATTACATATGAAGATTATACAGAGAGCAATGTTTGTGTGAAGTATAATGCAGAGCTTGCAGCAGAGTATGTGAAGTATCTGAAGCAGATTTCAGATGAGTTTGATCTGCATAGTGATTTATCACCGGTTGCCCTTTCCAGATTTCCGGAAGTATTTACATTAGAAGAACAATCGATTGATGAAGATGAGTTGTGGAAAGAATTAGTTACCTGTTTGGATGAAGCAGCTACACAGTTTGTGGAGTCTAGAACCAAGGAAGGCGAGACATTGAAAGCAGATCTCATCCAGAAGTTAGATGGTATGCTTGAGATGGTGGATTATATTGAATCGGTATCTCCGTCATTGGTGGAATCTTATCGGAAACGTCTGGAAGACAAGGTGAAAGAATTGTTAGATGGAGTAGCAATGGATGAGAGCCGGATTGCAACAGAGGTTACAATCTATGCGGATAAGATTTGTGTAGATGAGGAGACGGTTCGACTTCGCAGTCACATTGAGAATACGAAAGCAATTCTATTAGAAGGTGGCAATGTAGGTAGAAAGTTAGACTTTATTGCACAGGAGATGAACCGCGAGGCTAACACAATTTTATCGAAAGCCGATAGTCTGGATGTGTCGAATAAGGCAATTGACTTAAAGACAGAGATTGAGAAAGTAAGAGAACAGATACAGAATATAGAGTAGAGGGTGAGACATATGAACAAGAAAGGCGAACTGATTGTTATTTCGGGTTTTTCCGGAGTAGGCAAAGGAACCGTCGTGAGGAAGCTGATTGAGAAGTACCACTATAGTCTTTCTGTTTCTGCCACAACAAGAGCGCCAAGACCCGGTGAGGTTGATGGTAAGGATTATCATTTCAAGACGGTAGAAGAATTTCGGAATCTGATTGATTATAATGGATTCATTGAGTGGGCACAGTATGTAGAGAATTACTATGGAACCCCTAGAAAATATGTAGAAGACGAGTTAGCCAAAGGCAATGATGTTATCTTAGAGATTGAGGTTCAGGGTGCTATGCACATCAAAGAACAATATCCGGATGCCGTTCTGATCTTCATAACAGCTCCGAATGCGAAGACGTTACAGGAACGTTTGGAAGGAAGAGGAACGGAAGAGGGCAAAGTGATTGCCAAGCGGTTAAAGCGTGCATATGAAGAGACGGATGATATGCCGCAGTATGATTATTTAGTCGTGAATGACGACTTAGATACATGCGTGGATGATGTGCATGCAGTCATCCGAGCAGAAAGTTTCAAGACCAAGAAACATAATGACTATGTTAATAATATGAAAGAAGAATTATTTGCAATTCGAAAGGAGATTTTATCATGATTCATCCATCTTATACGGACTTAATGGCAGTAGTAAACAGTGAGGTTGAGCCGGGCGAACAGCCGGTTGTTAACAGTAGATATTCTATCGTACTTGCAACTGCGAAGAGAGCAAGACAGATTATTGCAGGCGATGAACCGCTTGTGAAAGCAGAGCAGGGAAAGAAACCATTATCCATTGCAGTGGAAGAGTTATATGAAGGCAAGATTAAGATTATGGGTGAGGACGAAGAAGGCGATGAGGAGGATCTGGAATTAGAGATCTCTGAATTGGAAGGCAATTTCGGTGAGGTTGATGAGGCTGAACTCGAGATGGAGACTTCAACTGTGGAAGAGGAACAGGAAGAGTCAACAGAAGAATAGGAAAGAATAGCTTTCCTTACATATGAGTATATTAGGAGGCTGTTACACAATGGTGCAACAGCCTTTTATACCATAATAGGAATCGTTGACGAGGGAGGTATCAGAATGAAATTAGATACATTATTAAAAGAATTAAACTATGAACTTGTACAGGGTTCGTTAGATACGGAAGTATGTGCGGTAGAGAATGATTCGAGAAAAGTTACGGATGGAGCATTATTTTTCTGTATTTCAGGCGCTGTGTTTGATGGACATACATATGCTGCTGATGTTGCAGACAAGGGTGCAGCCGTTATTGTTGTGGAGAAAGATGTAGATTTGCAGGGAAATGCCGGTGTTACAGTTGTCAAGGTAAAGAGTACACGCTATGCAATGGGTGTGATCTGTTCTGCATTTTATGGGGAACCATCTAAGAAATTAACTGTGGTTGGAATTACCGGAACAAAGGGAAAGACAACAACAACTTACATGATCAAATCGATGTTAGAAGCTGCCGGACATAAGACCGGTCTGATCGGAACGATTGAAAGTATTGTAGGAGATAAAGTAACTCCTGCAAGTAATACAACACCGGAATCGATTGTAATGCAGAGAACATTACATGAGATGGTAGAGGCTGGACTCGATAGTGTAGTAATGGAAGTTTCTTCACAGGGATTAATGTTAGACCGTGTTGCAGGGATTGATTTTGATTATGGCATTTTTACTAATTTATCGGAAGATCATATAGGACCGAATGAACACAAGGATTTTGCAGAATATCTTGGATGGAAGGCGAAGTTATTTACACTTTGCAAGACCGGTATCTTTAATGTAGACGATACATATTGTAACGATATATTAGAAGGACATACCTGTGATGTGATTACATACGGTGAAAAAGAGGGTGCGGATTATCGGGCACAAAATCTGAACTTATATCGGAAAGATGGAGAACTTGGGATTACATATCATTTAAGTGGTAAGTATGAAGAGAATGTTCGGGTGAGTCTTCCGGGTGAATTCTCGGTTCATAATTAGTTAGCTGCGATTGCGGTTGCGAAGGAGAT
>USBM01000083.1 GCA_900552885.1 uncultured Clostridium sp.
ATGTAGGAAAATAAAAACAAATCGTTGTTTGCGACTCTTTTGTACCCATAAAGTAAAAAGCTGCCATTCGGCAGCTTTTTTGTTTGATTCTATTTGTCCCAGATCATAACAGTCTTACCGATCAGCTTATGAATATCCATCTCGAATGCCTTCGCAATATCTTTGATCTCCCGGATTGTAACCTGCTCACCAACGATATTCTCTAAGTAATCGATAACCTCCGGGTGTTCTTCATAAAGCTGCACCAGCTTAAGATAGTCCGCTCTGCCGCTCCGGCTGCTTCCAACGATCTTAAGTCCTTTCTCTAAAACCATACGGGTATTGATCGGTGCAAAGTCTTCCGATACACCAAGAATCCCAATTGTTCCCTCTGGATTGATATAATCAATGATCTGGTTGATCGCCTTATGTGCTCCATTGCCACCCACACACTCAAATGCATGATCCATCGAAAAGTCTGCCGGAATCTCATTAATCGAATAGGTTCCATCTGCAAACGTGAAGTCATTGAGCTTGGATTCATTGACACCCATTACATAGACTTCGGTCTCCGGATACATCGTCTTTAACAATAATGAGGTTACATAACCTAAGTTACCATCTCCCCATACTCCGATGCGGTTCCGTCTGCTATGTGCCGTATCTACAAATCTTCCAATCGCATGAAGTCCCACACTTACAAACTCGGTAAATGCAGCCACCGTCAGATTGATTCCCTCCGGGAGCTTGACTAAACGATCCGGCGTAGTCTGGACATATTCCTGCAGGAATCCATCCGTTCCACTTGCGCGGAACTTTGAACTCCTCAAATAATTCTCTGCAATGACCGGATCTGTCTCACATGGCAGATTCGGAATCATAACAACCCGGTCTCCTACCCGGAACTCACCGGAAGGATCGTACACTACCTGTCCAATCCCTTCATGGATCAATGCCATCGGAAGCTTCTTCTTCAAGACTTCTTCCGGTCTTGTTCCCTGATAATATCTCTGATCTGCATTACAGATTGACAAATGCGTCGGACGTACGATCGCATGCTCTTTGTCAAAGGTAATATCCTTGTAAACCAGTTCAAATTGTCTTGGCCGCTTTAACTGATATACCGCATTTAACATATTACATGCCTCCTAACAACGCTTCTGCCACTCTCATGTCATATGGATACGTAATCTTAATGTTGGACTCCTCACCTTCTACAAGATGTACCTGCTCTCCTTTGATCACCAATATCTTACATGCATCCGTCAGAATCTCTCTCTCTGTATCGGATAAAGACTCATATAGATCTCTCAAATGCATCGCCTTAAAGGACTGCGGAGTCTGTCCCTGATACATGGTAGAACGGTCCGGAATGGAAGTGATCAACTGATGATCCTTGCTCTCCACGATCGTATCGGTTGCCGGAATCACGGTGTCACATGCTCCAAATTCCTTAGCATAACGAATATTCTCCTCTAAAATACGATGGGTTACAAATGGACGAACTGAATCATGTGTTACGATAATGGTGTCCGCATTCAACTTACCACTCTTTTCAATGTAAGCAATTGCATTCATGATCGTCTCATTTCTTGTACTTCCTCCCTCGATCACTACAACATGATCACTACCCGGAATATATTTACGAACCAGATCCTGTGTATGTTTGATCCACTGCTTTGGAGATAGCACTAACACCTTCTCAAACTGTGTATTTGCAACAAACTTCTCAATCGTATGCACAATGATCGGCTTGTCCCCAATCTCCATAAACTGCTTTGGTTTCTCCACATTGCCCATTCTGGTGCCCTTGCCCCCGGCAAGCACTACACCATAAATATTACTTCCTTCCATCGGTAATTCCTCCTATTCTTACTTTCTCTTCCCATATATCGCATCTAATATACGTTTCGTCGATGCACCATCACATCCACTCATATATCGTTTTCTAAATTCGACAAGTCTTTGATGATCCCATTGCTCTGCCTGTTTGATCTGCTCTACCAATTCTCTCGTATTCCGCACGATTGGACCCGGAACAAAGGATTCATACGGATAATAGAATCCCCTTTCATCGTAATATGCCTCTAAGTCATATGCAAAGAACAGAATGGGTTTGTCCAACAACGAATAATCAAACAATACCGATGAATAATCGGTAATGCACAGATGCGAAACCATCATCCATTCATCCGTAGTCAACGGAATATCGTCCCGCCCTGAAATATCAACAAAGCGTGTGGCAAATTCCTCCGGAATCTCCAGCTTATCCTTGATAAACGGATGATTCTGAATCACGACCACATAAGACTCTGAAAGTGCTGCCAGCTCATTCCATTCCATGGCATCCGGTGCTTTTGCCTGTTCAATCGACCCGCGAAACGTCGGAAGATACAATATGATCTTCTTATCCTTCCATTCCGGCCGCCACTCATATAAATGATCATATGCCTGCTTTCGATACGTTTCATCAAAAAAGACATCGGTCCTGCTGACACCTAACGGCTGCACAACACCTTTCCCTTCTATTCCAAACGCCTCTTCATATGCATGACACACCTCACTACCACTGACAGGAACTAAGGTATAATTACGGTGCCCGGAATATCTCGATAATTCTTTCGCATTATCCCCAAACTCCTTGTCTGCAACACTATATCCCCATTTCTTGAAGGCTCCGCAGGCATGCCATACCTGTACCATCTGTGTCTCTGCCCGCAAAGTAAATGCACCAAACAGACTATTGGATTCATTCAAAAATACAACAGAAGCATCCCCCATATCCCGGATCAGGGCAAGGGAACGCTTAATAATCTTACTCCAGCCGGAATGTGCAACCTGCAGATAATGCACGTTCACATCATATCCCGACTGCTTCAAGCTGTTATATAACAAAGTATAATTATCCGTCAAATGTGCCTGATGATTCTCGACAAAGATTACTTTATCTGTTCGAACCGGCTTCCTCGCTGCCAATCGGTAATATACCGGATATATGCACTTAAACACAACCCATTTGACAATCTTACGAATCACTATTTCATAAACTCCTGATATTCTTCCAATACTTCCTCGGTCGGACCAAGTTTCTTGATCTCTCCATCATGCATCCACATCACCCGGTCACACAAAGAACTAAGTGTTGATATATTATGTGATACGATCACAACGGTACGATCTTTCTTAGAGATCAATTCCTTCATCTTACGATAACTCTTCTTCTTGAACTTCTGATCTCCTACACTTAATACCTCATCGATCAACATAACCTCTGTCTCTAAGATGGCAGTGATTGAAAAGGCAAGCTTCGAATACATACCACTCGAATAAGTTCGTACCGGCATATCGATGAATTTGCCAAGATCTGCAAATGCAATAATATCATCCATCTTCGCACGGATCTCTTCTTCTGAAAATCCTAATAACATTCCGGACAACAGGATATTCTCCCGTCCTGTAATCTCCTTCTGGAATCCAACACCGATCGCCAGTAAAGACACCGTATGCCCTTTCAGATCGATTGAGCCGCTATCCGGGCTGAAGATTCCTGCAATCGCACGGAGCATCGTGGACTTACCACTACCATTCTTACCGATAATTCCAAGAATCTCTCCCTCCGGTACCGTAAAGGATACATTCTTCACTGCATGAAACTCTTCCACCTGTACCTTCTTCAGACGAAGCAGACTCTTCTTGATCGAATACGCCTTAATATTCTTATAATTGATACAAAGATCTTTGACTTC
The DNA here is from genome assembly GCA_900552885.1 of uncultured Clostridium sp. Classification (GTDB taxonomy): domain Bacteria; phylum Bacillota; class Clostridia; order Lachnospirales; family Lachnospiraceae; genus CAG-590. Next base: position 3,726 of record USBM01000083.1, read on the forward strand.
AATTGCAATATTGTCTTCATTCACATCTTTCACAATGCGTTCTCCGTCGATCTCATCATTAAATTCTTCATTCAATACATCGTCTTTCATTATATCACCTTTACATAACTATTCTCATTCTTGTAGATCTGTCTTACGCCAATTGCACTTAAGATCAGGCCGATCGCTGCCCAGATCGCCATACCTGTCCAACATGGTGCCGTCTGATAGAGCAATACTTTACGCATATCATGGATCAGCAATGCAATCGGATTGCAATAGATCATAATATCCCGTACCCATGCAACATGTATTCTCTTCTCAATGTTATACATAATACCTGTCATATAGAATAACAGCTTGAATGCAATGTTGATCACGTTGTTAAGGTCTTCGATAAATACACCAAAATGTAATAAATGCACACTAAAACCAAACGTAAATATGATCAACACGATCATGATCGGAATAAATGCCAATACATACCATGAAAGTTCTACCCTATAGCATGCCATCATCAACACAACGATAAACCAGGAGATCATCATCTTAAACCCATTAATCATCATGTTGGAAATAAGTAATATGTACTTCGGAATATAAACCTTAGCGACGATCGGCTTATTACGTTTGATCATATTCACGCTCTGTACCACATTCTTATTGAAGAAATTCCACATTGTTAATCCGATAAACAAAAAGATTACAAAGTATTGTTCTTTTCCATTGAATACCACACCAAATATCAAGTAATATGTCAACATAGAAAATAACGGATCCAAGATCCACCAGATCCAATTCAGATAGGAATTCGCCACCTCTGTCTTCAATTCTGACTTTGCAGCCCGTACCATATAGTTGTAATACTTTACAACATCATTTAAAAATCGTTTCATCATATTGCCTCCTGATGTATTCGACTTATTCTATCACAGAATATTCATATTCACAAGTTATGTTTATCTGCCGTATGAAAACGCTGCTTTCTGATAGCCAAATACCAGCTTCATGTCCTTGCTGAACCATAGCACCCTCTTATCCAGTGTCCGCTGTGCATAATCGGCAGGAACCGGCTGCACCGTAATTCCTTTTTCCTCCAGTGTCTTCTTTAACTGTTCTCCTTTTACCAGAACAACCGTTGCCCCATCTTCGACATCATAATCCGGTAACAGATAACAGTCCTCACCATTCCATCCATCATTCAGGGTATAGCGTTTGGCAACAATAAACATATTTTCTACTTCCTCTGCCTGCACAGAACGATTCACATGTACGGTAAAATGTGGCATTGCCATCTGGAACATTCTCTTTCTCGTAATAGAAGGATCTACATACACTTCTCCATATTCTTCCGAAATGTCCGTATCTTCTTCTAACTGATACATGGCAGTGATCGCAGGCCCTACCGTCACCATCGGACGAATATCTGTAGAAAGACGCAGTTTTTTATAATTCACTGTCAGACTGACTAAAAAACAGGCAGCCAGCATCACTAATGTAAGCTTTGTATATTTTATTTTGAACCAATCAAGCAGGAAACATACCAATAAGATAACAAATGCGAATATCGCTGCCAATATAAGTGCCCTCGATACTCCCTCGAACCGGTTTGCATCATTTCCATAACGTACGGTATCAAAGAATAATGCCGCATCGATCGTATTTCTCCAGGAATATTCCACTCCATTCACATAACCCCCAAGCCACGTCCGGCAATAAACGATCAGTCCACCGCCCAACAATAACGTAACCAGTTTGGTCTTCCAACGGAAACAATCGGTTCGGAAGAACAGATAATATAATCCAACAAAGATCAGGATCGAATAAGTTGGCGCAATGTAACGGCTATACAGGAAACGGTCTGCCCGGCTGATATCCTGTCCTGTCACAAACTTATAATTCGAACCAAAGGAGAACAATACACCTACCGCAACCGTTCCGGCATAACTTAAGAACACATACAGACTGATCATAGCCTCCTTTGGTGTGATCTGATGCTTCTTTGCTATGAAGAATATCACGATCATAAAGGCAAATACAAGACCAAGCACTGCCAGACCAAATGTTCCCAGAAATGTTCCAAACAGCCAGCCTGTTATGTTATGTACTACCGTGCGGATTCCATCTAGCGTAAGCAGATTCCGGTATTTGTCATAGTTCATATTCTCTACCGTATTCTTCTTTGCACCGCCTCCCCAGATACTTGACTTGAAATAACGGGTTAATTGCTTGTCCACGAAAAGCCATATCACTACATTCACTGCGTATACAGAAAACCAGATCCGCTTCTCTTTCACAAAGAATCTCCACACTACAACAACCATGCCGATCGCAATGACAAACACAATTCCTCTTGCATGGCACATATACATATATACACTGACAAATCCAACAAGCCCGGAATACAGGATCTGTTTATTACGTTCTGTCTGATCTGCTGCCTGTAACAATACATATAGCGTGATCCATGCAAAAGCGATCAGCATCACATCCGCTCTGGCAAATAAGGAATAGAGAATCGTTGCCGGCACAAAAGTCAATATCATTGATAGCAATGCACATTTCAGCTTATCCTGCTGTCCTAAATGTTTCCGGCAGACCTTATATGCAATCGTCGGAATCCATGCCACAAAAGCCCCATTCACGATCATCATTAACTTATAGATCAGATATGGGTTATCCACCAACTTGAATATCCATGCATAAAATGGTGCCTGTCCATACTTATAAAAATATCCTCCGGTATTGGTCACCCAGTCGCCCCAGTTATATCCGGCTAAAAATGCTGCATTTGCTACAGTTCCGGTCTCATCTAATATATAAGAAATGCTTAGTACACTCCCCATAACCGTCATCATCAAAAAACAAAATAGATATAATAATATACAGATCTGACGATCCCTCAACCGCTCAAACCATCTATCCTTCCTGATATCCGTTGTCTCCATTACTTCCCTTCCTCTAACAAATTCATAATAAAATCAGCCACACGTTCAGATGATTTACCATCTAACTGATCAAAGAACCGGTGCTTAAATGTCTCCACTTTCTCCTGTTCGTAATCTTCCTGCCCGATGGATTCCACGATCTGATCTACATTTCGCACAATCTTACCCGGCACAAAATTCTTAAACGGATAATAGAAGTCACGGTTCACTACATAATCCTCTAAATCAAATGCATAGAACAGCATTGGAATATTCAACAGCGAAGCCTCGAATATAACTGAAGAATAATCTGTGATCAACAGATCGGTAATAAATAACAGGTCATTGATCTCCGATTCCGTTGACAGATCCAGCACACGATCTTTCACTGATGCATCCACCGGATGTTTCATCTCCACAAACGGATGATGTTTGATAATGATCATATATTCTTCTCCAAGCTTTGACAACACATCTTTTACATTGAACTTATCAAACGGAAAATGTGCTGTTCCCGCTCCATTTCCCCGGAATGTTGGTGCAAACAGGATCACCTTCTTATCCTTCAACTGTGGATACTGCTCATAAAGCTTTGCCCGGATCTCGCTCTTATAGGATTCCTTAAAGAAGTCATCGGTTCTTGGAACTCCCAACGCTTTCACATTCTTCACATCAATACCGAATCCTTCGGCATAGAAACGGCGGATCTCATCGGAACTTACAATTGCATAATTATAATACCGGTGATTCGTACTTGTCTGGTTCGGTCCGCCATCCTTACCCACTCTGGTAAATCCAAATGTCTTAAATGCTCCGCAGGCATGCCATAACTGAATCAGTATACGATGATCCATCGCCCATACCTCATTGAGAATTGGCGTAAAGTCATCTACTACTACCACCTTACTACGTGCGATCTGATATGCCAGTTTCCAATAATTGCGATAGGTCATATATTTACGTTTACCCGGTACCAGCCAGAATAACACCTTTGCATTCTTTTCCTGTAAGATCTCATTGACATAAGCAATATTGCCGGTCAGATCTTCTCTTCTAGACGATACAAACAGAATATATTCCTGTTTAAAGAATACAGACATCACCGACGCTGCAACATTTAAAAAGGTTCTCTTCAAAGTGACGCGGTTCATCGTCAGCCGAATGAAAGAGGAATATCTCCATTTGGCAAACAACAGAATTCTCTTTAACTGACTGCCTCCATACGTATTCTCCATGAATCTACGTGTATGTCCTAATCCATACACATAAATTCCATCTAATAGAAATAGCGGAAGCAACAATGTTCCAACAACAAATTCCATCGCACGATAACAGAATGTAAGAAGTGCCAGCAGTGGATTGTTCTTCGGCACTTTCACCGGCTTCTTTCTTCGGATATGGATCACTCCCTGCTCTAATGTACAGGCATATTCATTCTCATCCTTTACCTGGTTAAAATCTTTACCTTCTACGATCACATCCTGATAACCATGTCCATCATATGCCTGCACAGTTACCGTGAATGCATTCAGATTACTCCGGAAAAATACAGCATCTAACTCATAATCAAATATAGCATATCCAATATAATTGCCATTCTCATCAAAACTCGTATCCGTCACAGAAAGCGGAAGGATCCGTGTCTCCTTATCATTTGCAAACTTTACCGCTAACTTAATCTCAACAGACTCCGGATTGCCTGACATATCGCGCACCAAGACACCAATTGTCATAACATCCCGTCGGATCGCTAATTTGTCCACTAATACTTCTGTCTGTGCATTTAACTTCATCTTGTCACCTCACATACTCCCTGTCATTCTAATTCTTTGGCGGTCTGATCTTATCCCGTATGCTATGATACCGGTCAATCCATTTGACCATCTTCTTATACCAGTTCTTACGTTTTATCTCATTTAATTCCTTTTCTTTCTTTTTCAAACAAAAAATATATTTTTTTCATATAATGGTCGTCCCATATCAGCATTCCACTGCAACCTTTATCACTCCATCTTT
>USBM01000084.1 GCA_900552885.1 uncultured Clostridium sp.
GCTATGATAATGACAGCTATGACTGCGATGAATATCGCTTTGCTGTGGCGTTTTCTGGCTGATCTTCTGGCCTTGCTTTTGTGAGTTGAGCTGGAATTGTAATCCGGTATAAACTGTACCGAATTATAGTCTTCTTTTTTTATGCGAAACATCATTTTCTCCTTTTACGTTTTGCCCTTTGATAAATGGATCTTTAATCTTCGCGTCCTCCGCAAAGAACAGAATCTTGGTCAGAATCTCTGCCGTCTTCGGATCCTCATCTACAAATGGAAGGAAAATACGTCCCCGCCGTTGTGAATGTACCGGAAGCACCTGAATCATCGGTCCACCTTCCTGATGGATCACGCCACTTCCAAGATGAATCCGGTAATTCGCAAGCTTTCCCTCAATAATAGCATGATGATCCGTAAACCGTACATTCTGTAATCGGAAGAGTGGCATTGTGAATTCTGCAATTGCTTTCCGCATCTCAATCGTAGAATGTGAGCTTTCCGGATCAACCCCTCCGGCATGTGCAACACTGACTGCCATATCCACATCCCGCATGACCTCCGAAAAGATGACATCCGGAATATCTGCAATCCGTATTTCTTCCCCCGTCTTCCGATCAATAAACACCACCCACTCCAACGTAGGCGATTCTATATCCGCAGGCGAGAACCAGTCTGCTAATGCATAGATCTGTGCCACAATATTTTCCTGATAATATACTTTTTGCAATCCACTCTCTACATCCGCAACCCAATGCCGTGTCTTCAGACAGCCCACGGTTCTGGCCGGCTGAATCTGGTTTCCTGCATAGCGCAAAGAATGGAACATATTCCGTTCTTCCTCTGTCTTCACATATAATTCCCGGAACACCTGCTTAAATGGCTGCCGGATCTGCTGGTCAAATACATATTGCTGATACGCATGCCAATGTCCCGCCTGATATAAATGATACGGATGTGCAATACTTACCAGAGTATCCTCTGCCAATTCTATGATTCGGTCTTCCTCTACACAAAGTAACCCCTCCATCCGGATGAATCCCATCCGTTCACTCGTCTTACCTACCAGATTCGCAACAATCCGTTCTGTTACCGGATTATGCAGCAGGTTCTTCAATTCCGCAAAAGTAAATTCTGTTCCCTTCTCCATCGAATCTTCAAACATTGCCCTGGTGCGACGATACTGCTCTGTAAATTGCTTTCGATCATCATTTAACGAGACGATATATGTATTCTTCTTATACTTTGCTGGAACCGTCTTTAACCGCTTGCCCGCCTTTTCACAAACCAGCTCGCATTTTCCATCCTCGCATGCTTCTAACCACACGGTAATGTCCTCTATGTTATACGGCTCAAAACAGGTCTTGCGCTCTTCATATTCTAAGCTTTCCATCTGCAGGATCAATCTTGTCACATCCTGATATCCCGCATTGATTGACAGATTCTGTAATGCAAGCTCTACAGCACGATTTTCACTGGCTCTGCGCTGTGCTCCATATTGTCTGCCTTCCTTCTTAAACCTCTGCAGGAACAGATAACGGTTACGGATATCTTTCTCATTCTGAATCGGAATCAAGCCATATGCCATGACCAGATCTTTGTTCCGCTTCGCCACAATCTCATTTTCCAATTCACTCGTCTTATAGATTCCGAGAGCTGCATCTGCATATTTTCTTGCCCGTGTATGCTTCGCTCCATCTGATATATACTTGGCCGCTTCATAAAGCATGTGAAAATGTTCCTCTCCCAATTGCTGGTACACTTCCATAAACCAATCCACATCAAATGCTCCATCATTCAGATCACTGATCGCAATCGGCGTATAGCGGGCAATCATTGCCTTACGTTTATCTTCAAATTTCTCCTTCATATGTGCCATAAAATAATAGCACCCGGACACAAAACCAGCCCAGCCAAGATAATCTCCTACAAGCGGAATCCATTCCGGTGCGTAAAATGCTGCCTCGATCAGACGGCTCTCTTTGATATCGGTATCCTTTACCAGAGAACGCAGACGTTCCGCATCATCTTCTATATCCGGAATACAGACCTGTAACATATGACTTAAGCTCTGTCGTTTTGTAACCGTCTCCTTCCGGTTCCATGTACTATTAAACCAACTGCTGCGTTCCAACGTCTCTTTTCCTAATGCACTGAGAATTCGTACAAAAGTCGATACTCCAGAGATTCTTTGAACTGCATATATGTTACGGGAAAACTCTGTCTCACTGTCTCCCCTCTTCAATTCCGCTTCCATCATCAGACCAGAGAGCTTTTGATATACTTCTAGTGCAAGCTGCAGACGTTTCTCATCCTCTTCGGAAAACTCCTCCGGTAATGGATGCCCCAACAATACCTGCACTGCATATCTTCTATTCGTATCCACCCAGGAACCTTCTTTCCTACGATTCTCAAGACTGCGATTGCGATCCTGATAGAACTGAACAATATAAGATAAACGATGCATCGTCTCATTCCGCTCTTCTTCCCGGAATATCATCTTGTATAGATAATCCTTTGTAATGATTCCCTTTGTACATGCCGTAATATAATATTGTACACACGGAAACTGCATACTATGGCCAATATAAGAAAAGTAGCGGTTATTTTCCAGATCAAGTGGCTTGTGAAAAGAATGACAATCTGCCAATTCGTATTGATACGGAAACAATTCCGCAAACAGTTCCTGTCCGTCATGCATATCTAATGCTTCCGTAAACAGCCGTATCGGAGCATATGTCAGTATCGTTCTCTCCCGCCACTTTGGTTTTCCACTCTCGTCCTTATCCGTTGTGCTTTCCCAGCCACAGATCATCGGATTTGCAGATTTTAACAATTCATTTGTCACAGCCGCCGAACATTTTTGCAATAATAGGGCATCCCGGTGTTCTTCCAACAAACCATTGATGACACCAATCACTTCCCCGAACCAGGTCAATGTAACAGGCTGCAAGAACTCCCTTCCGTATAATTGTTCCACTAACGGTCTGCACTGAGCCTCCATATGTGGCTCATCCCCTTTTAAGACCAACAGATATAACGACAATAACAAACAGGTTGTGTAATTCTTAATCTCCTTCTCATAGAAATCGTCCCACAACTCTTTCAGTGGCAGATTATGACGGAATCTGGCCCCCAGTCCCCAGAATGAATCTGTCAGCAAATGGACGCTTCCCTCATACTCCTCAAACTCATCATATTTATGCTCCTCTATCAAAGCATCTAACTTAGCAAGAATCTCCGGCAATTGTCTAATGCGCTTCTTATCTCCAAATACATCCTTATATGCCTTCTTGCACTCCCTCAGAAAATCTTCATCAAACTCCGGATCATACTCCGCACGAACGTCATATAACCCATACCCATTCTCCTTCGTACATTCTGTCTCTGTATCATTTTGCAATTCCTGAATCAGAATACGTTCCTTTGTGGATGGTTTTGTTATCTGATCTAACAGCGGCAGACACTGCATGTACAATACCTTTCTTTCTGGGTCCTTTTGCAGTTGCAATAACAGATCTAATCCCGCTGTTCGTTTCTCTTCCTTCCGATCAGCCAGCAATCGTGCAATACACGATTCCAGGCCATCCTCCCCCATGGTATACAGTATGGATAATACATTCTTGCGAATCTCTGCCGTCTTATATTTGAGCATTGCTTCTAATTGCAGATATTCTTTCCCGGATAACTCCATCTGCGGCACAAGCTTGCATGCGACCGTGCCCACATACGTCCGATCTGCCATACATCCGATCAGTATTTCCCGCTGCTCCTCATTATACGGTGGAACCAGTGTCAGCAGCATAACCGAAGCACGTTCAAAATAATCGGTAGATATTTGCGGAAGCAGCTCTGCGATTGCTGTAATCTTGTCTTCCTCCTGCAAAGCACTCGCACAGACTGCTAATCGGCAGATCACATCAGAGCGCCGTAATGCCTCTTTATTCCATGGAAAAATACACGGTTGAAAGTCAATCTGTTTCTTTGAGATTGCCTGTAACATCTCTTGTAAAATGCCATAGAATTCCTCACACTCTGTCCGATCCTTAAAATATTGCTCTACATCCGCATACTGTCTGGTCAAACCTTTCAACGGATAGCCGTCCTTATGCCGCCTCCTGCGATCTGTGACCTCATCCATATAATCGGTACATTTCGGCATAAAGCTTCGCATTATCGCCGCCATTGTGTCCTGCTCCTGATAGAATCTACGCACAATTGCCTTTGCAACCTGATGTACATACACACCATTCAGGTGCATTTCCTGTAGATAATAACAGCACACCATTCTCTGGTGCTTACTTCCCTCTAATGTCAGTTTCTCTATCACCGCACAGGCATCCTCAATCTCCTGTACTCCATAGCTCCAAAGCGCCAGATAAATCTGCATTGAATCTTCACTTTGCAAAGCTGCTTCTCTTGCCTTTTTATCCTCTAAATAAGCTGCGATCAAGGCAATCTGTTTCTTGTTGATACGATCTAACTTTCCCTCTTCTTCTCCCAACAATCCCGTCCATGTTCCAACAGAACGAAGCACAGACGAATACCGCAGCAGATCCTGTTTCACAACAATATTAAACAAATACCGGAAGGCAGAAAGGGTTCCGGCATCCATGTTATCGCAGATTGCCTGTCGCAGTCCTTCCTGCAGTCTTGCCGCTAATAGTAATTGTCCTACCGCCTCATATAACTCCTGACATTCACTCTGTACAATTCCGCGTATCAGTTCATAGCTTACAAGATTGACTGCATTTTCCCCTAATAAAATGTCCTTGAGTATAGCAATCAATTCTGTATTGCCACGATCCAATTCAGCCTGAATCCACACAGCAGGTATATCATTCCGATAAGAGCAGGACTGATAATATCGATACACCACCTGAATGTCCGGTGCCGCTTTTCCCTGCAGCAGGGAAACAAGATCTGTTCCAAAGATACCCGCCTTGTGATAACGATTCAATATTGTAAACATCCGAGGTACATATACCGTGTACCGCTTAGTTCTCAACGAACGCCGGAAACAGGATTCATCCCGCTGCCATTTATTCACCGCATCTACACTACAATAAAAATCCTCCAGCAAATGATCTGGAATCCATCCCTTCATATGCTGCATTTCCTGTCTAAAAAAATCGGATGGCTTTGTACCCGGTTCTTGCAGATATGCCGTCACACGTTCTCCTAAAGCGGTATGTGACATAGCATTCGTCTCATAACGGCCTGCCATTTCCAAAGCCTTTCGAACCTCATCCGAATAGGACTGCAACCGCTCATCCGACCGTTTCTGATATGCCTCCTCCACCTTACGTGCCACTCTTCTTCCTTGTTCCTTCTCCGCACCCGTCATTTTCATATGTAACCCCTTTCTTCTAGTCTGTTATATAGACCTCCTGCCTCATCGGACATTCCCCAATTCTGTCTATCAATGCCTCCGTCAACACATTGCTACCAGATTCGCCCCGCTAACATGGTCAGCCGAATCAGACTCACCTCATCCCCATCCTGTAAGGCTAGTCTCTCGTCTAACTGCTCTGCTTCTTCTCCATTCACAAACACACGGTAAAGACCATCCTCAAATGCCTGAACTGCAACTGCAACCGCCTCCTCCACATCCGGTTCCTTATTCCCATAAATGATACCAAATGCGATCTTTCCAACATCTGCCATGTCATGTATGTTCTCCTCTGTAAGAACACATGCTCCTTGTCTGCTCCGCTCTATATAATCGTTCACACAGATTGTGACGGTTACACTTAAGAATTCTCTTAATGTCTGCGGTTGTTTGTCATAATGAAATGGAATCTTATCTATCACATTTTTTCTTGTTCCAATGGATTTGACATTCATATAGATTTCTAACATGTATTACCCCACTCTATCTTATCTCTATTGCATCTTATGCCTCTGCATACACTCTCCATTCACCCTTTCCTTTAGAAGCTATGACCACCGCCACCGCCGCCAGAGGAGCCGCCGCCGTGACCGCCGCCTCCGCCGCCAGACATCCGGACGCGCTTCTGGGTTACAAAAAGAAACTTCGGTTCCTCCATATGAAAATTGCTTTTACTTCCTCTCAACAGATTCTCCATATCCAGTTCCTTCACCTTAGATGTCTTACGCAACAGCCAATAATTGAGCAGGATGGAAAAAATGACTGCCAACATCAAATTGCCGGCATGCTTCATCGGACGACTAATCTCCTCCCCCTTCAGCAATGCTTCCACCTGCGAATATACCATACTGGCACAGGTATAATAATCTCCATCCGTCGCATAAGTATATACATTATCCGTAATCGTATAGGCATTCGTTCTGGTAATAATACGGAACATCTCATTATGTGAGTATATATATAGTTCCCGGTTTGTCATATCAATCAGGAAAATGATTCCGCTCTGCTCGCCAAATGTACTCAGATAACGGCTTTGCGCATACTCCCCTGTTGGCGCATTTACCTGATTCGAGGATACAAAAAGGGCATTGCCATATGATGTGATTGCCTGCATCTCATCTAAAAGCAGGTTTTCCTGATCTGTCGTTAACAGATCTGCCTCGTCTAACACTTTTGCAGAATAGGTGGCAGCATTTTGTGCGTATACCGTTACTCCATTCTGCATTATGTCAAACAAGGTATTGCCGCCAAGGCTTCCATATAAGAACATCAGGACAAATACTACAACTGTTATAATCCTTCTTACCTTACGCACGGTCATCACCTCCCCGATATTCAAACTGTGGAAGCGGTCTGGTTGCCAATTGATTATAACGTAATACAACATCTAATAATGTCATAATCATTGTAATTCCCACCAGCAAAACTCCCGCATAATAGATCCGGTCATCTGCCGGATGCAGCACACTGATCACTGCTGCCGCTGCAATTCCAATCAACGTCCAGAATCCCCCAATTCCTTTTTGGCTCTGGATCCGTTCCCTGTTCTGAAGTCCACGTACCCACATGATCCCTGCAAGAACCAATGCTGCCGGTGCCAACACATAACTTATCACCCCAAAGAAATCTCCCGGTAACACGCCTTCTGTTTTCAATGTATTCTTTGAAAGAATGATAAGAATCACCCACGGGAAAACGATATATATTTTCTTCAAAATTTATTTCCACGTGAGTCTGTTCTTGCGTGAACGGAACTTTTTCTTTTTTGCATTTACCTCCGTTATGATAATCGGCTCATCCTCTTCCAAATCCTTTGCTTTCTCTCCGTATATATCTTTGTTTGTCTCCTGCCATTCCCTCTGCTTTTTCTCCTTATCTAATCGCACATTCAGAGAATGTCTGGCAGATAATCCCTGGTCCCCTTCATGCGAATCAATATCTGCCAGTTTCTTCATTTCATGCACATGTAACATTACTACAAGCGCTCCGATCAAAGCAACAAATGCCAACAATACGGACGGACGAATCGTTACAAAAAGATCGAACAGAAAATATAATGGTACAATTCCAAGTAAACAACCGATTAAAAACTTTCCGCTATCCATCGGTATGTCCGCTACCACCTTCCCGGTTTGTCCATTTACCGTCGCATACGCAATACGCTTTCCATTCTTATAAGACATAAACCATACCGGAAATAAACCCGTCTTCACCCCTGTAATATTGGAATGAAATAATGTCTCAAATGATACGTCAGGCTCTTTGATCTTGAAATTCTTTCTTCCGACCGCCATCTGATCATGCATTTCCTCATATGTCTGCACGCCCGAAACATCATATATCTGATCTTCGTAGATCTGATAATCCACATCCGGCAGATCCGCATAAAATCCACTCAGATAACCGGTGGAAAACGGCTTTAAACCAACTGCATCAAATGGTGCAATTTTATTATTGATATCATCCGGGAACAAGGACGATGCATCCATTGCGATATTCTCATATTGATTGTCTATTGAAGTCCGTACCTCATACATATCCGTAATATCATAATTCGCCTCTACATAATTCTCCGTTGCCGTAAACCGGACCGGTCCCTTTTGCTCCACATCATATAACCAATATGGGATATAGATCCCCCGGAACTCCTGAATATTCTTCTTATTCCGCAAATGGCCTGGTGCGTAGATCGCTTTTTTCATCATTTCAATATAAGCTTCCTTGCAACGCTCCTTCGTCACCTTAAATGGAATAATATAATCTGGTCTTCTCTCACTCCGCAACCGGCTTGACAACATTGTGGATGCTCCACAATAACTGCAAAATGCTGTCGCCGCATCATCTGTGCTATAGATCTCGCCTGCACATTGCGGACAGATAAACTGGTTGATCTCCATTTCCGATCCATCGGTTCCATCTTTTTGCTTATCCACATTCTCCGGCACATATACCGAGCCACATGCATTGCAGTACATCTTCTGTCTGGCAATGTCATAGATTAGATTGTTGCCGCATCCCGGACATTCTATCATATGTAAAAACCCCCTTACATTAAATTGCTATTATTAATATCTGACTTTATATGCTACATTACAGCCTTTCCATAGCTAAATACTTTTCGATCAATTTCGGCTGTATCAATGGATATGTCCAATTCTCAGGTAACCTATCTAAAAGCACAACCTTTTCCATCTCACTATCTAAATCCTTATCAAATTCTGTTATCTCTGCAAAACAAACCAATCCATATCTTTATTCC
>USBM01000085.1 GCA_900552885.1 uncultured Clostridium sp.
AAAACCTGCCTGCATGATACGCTTATGAATATACATATATGTCGAATACACGCTTGGATCGCCGATTGTAAGCATTGCCACATTTTTGCCTGCTTCAAGCTCACTTACTATGTCACTGTATATCTTATTGTGTGATATAGTAAGCTTTTCCTTGTCCTTTATCATCCCATGTTGCATCCGCATTATACCATTCTCCATCCACTTTAATAACATTCCATGCATGCCCCTCCACCTCATCGTTATCTACAGCATATCCGCTCACTATTCGCACCGGTATATTCATATCTGCCAAAATATGAAAAAGTGCCATACTATATCCATTACAAACCATTACACCATCCCGAAATCCTTCATAATCCAGGTAATTGGTATAGATATAATCATAATCCACACTATTGATGATATAGTCATATGCCGCCTTGACACTCTCAAAATCGGACTCTTTTTTCCATGCCTCTGCTACGGTGCGCATATTCGCATAATAGGTGTCGATCTCCTTTTTGGGATATTTATACTGAAACTGCATATACACCCTCACCGTATATCCATCTGAAAAATGACCCTTTTCAATAGACAAATCAATATTATTTACAAAAAAAATCTGATACCCACCACTAGTCAATAAATCATCTTGATTATAGTAACAATAATAATCATCTAGAATATCATCTTTCCATACACTTACTTTCGTATCATAATATATGTCATTTTCATGATTTTTAATACGATATCCTATATCTTGAAACAACGCATCTTTACTATCCACCTTAACAATCGTTTTTCCCTTATCATATTTACAATTTTCTCCAGACTCTCCCCATTTTGCTCTTATCTCTTCCTGTTCTCTTAACGCTTCCCTTATTTGTTGCATCATCTCCTCGTCATTGGGATAGAATGCATATGCATGAACCGGAAACAACAAGAACCATCCCCCCACGACAACAATTATTCCTAAAAATATTCTTTTGATCTTTATTCCCATTGTCCTATCTCCAATCGCCCTCCACTATTAATATATACAAATATAGGAAGGTTCAGATGCTGTTCTAAACCTTCCTAATATAATCGATTCAATATCCACTTATAATCAATCCCAGATAATTCTCGCTGCTGCACATGGAGTACGGTATCCTACGCTTGATACAATAATACCGGTTGTAGAACTGCTGGCATGTACAACCTGTCCACCACCAATATACATCGTTACATGTCCGATCGAACCATCCCTACCACGATAGAATAAAAGATCACCCGGCTGGATGGAAGACAGGTCTACACTAGATAACCCCTGCATCTGTGCTGCTGCGGTTCTTGGCAAACCATAACCAAAGTGTGCATATACACTCATCGTAAATCCGGAGCAGTCTGTACCATTGGTAAGACTTGTTCCCCCATATACATATGGATTACCAACAAACTGCAATGCGTAGTTGACAATCTCCTGACGCTTCGTACTTGTCATCTCAGCCAAACGTGCCTGTTCTTCTGCTTCCTTCTGCTTCCGAATCTCTTCTTCTTCCGCAACAGAAATCGCATGTGAGAATCCGTAAGAAATATCTACATATTCTGATGATACATAACCTTCAATATCGGAATCCACCTGAATGTATGTCCATCCATCTACATCATCGTCTCTTGGAATCACCTCATAAGATTCCCCTTCCGGGATCATAGTCAGACATTCACTGTTCTCATCCTGTTCCGCACGTACATAAAGTGTTGTTGTATTCACCTTGGCAACCTTGGGGCAAGTCTCTGCAGCATATGCTCCCGCGGCATCACCAAACAACAGATAGTCATTACGAACATATCCCATTGTAATTCCAGATTCAATCTTCGTCCAAGTATCACCCTTCTCAACAACTAATGCAATACCATGCACCGGAAGACTTCCGACACGTTCTGAATTCTCATCTGGTTCCGCACGTACATTCACGGCTTCCTCTACATACGCAAGACATTTACCTTCAAATTCCGGATATTGGCATGTTGGTGCCTCTTCCTCCGTGGTAACATCCTCTTCCTTAATCTCTTTCACATTCAGACTTGCTACATACTGATCTAACGCATATGTGATACCAACATTTGAATCATCTAACACTTCTGCCTGACTGACAAATGCCGGTGTTAACATTCCAATCGTTCCTACTGCTAAAAAAGCCATGCTTATAACGCTGCTCTTCTTCACAATATACCTCCTATTCTGTTCCCTATAATCTAACATCAATATTCTGTCCAACCAATGGATTCACAGAGCGTTCCAACATCTGTGTCAAAGCCTCTCCGTTCGCCTGATCCATATCAAGTGCCTTGTCTAACAACTTCATTCCGATTGCAGAATTCGTATTCGCATTCGATAATACTGTGGTTGATAACCCTAATCCTTGAATATCCATATTCACTACCTCTTCTCATCTTAAAACATGTGTTACAAATATGTTACAGATATAATTATTATATTGCATTTTCTCAGCTTTTGCAACCGTAAAATTGTTGTTTAATCTCTTGTATAAATTGGTCAAGTTCCTCAAAAACCTTATCCCGTTCTACTTCATTATGGATCTCATGACGCATATTCTCAAATAAAACAGCATGAATGTCTTCATATCCTAATTTACTTAACCGATTGACTGCCTGTCTCCACTTTCTATTGTTAATGTAACAAGGGTCATCCTCTCCGGATAGGAAAAGAATCGGAAGTTTCGGATTCTGTACCAGATACCCCGCCTCTTTATATACGATCCACTCTAAATGCAGCAAAGTTAATATTCCATTCATCGTATAAGTAAACTGACAAAGTACATCCCTATTAAATTCTTCTGCCACCTCTTCCCTTGCCGCAAGCCATGCACCCTTACGACCTTCTTTCCGGAAACGTCGCTCAAAACTATTCACAACCAACCCCTGTATAAATGTTGACCGGTACTTGTCGCTTTTCCACACTGCAATACATTTTGCAAGAAGAATTCCAAACGGAACCCCCTCATTATAAGAAGGACAGCCCCCTACTACCAGACCATCAATCGCATTATCATGATTTTTCAAATACGCCCGGACCGCTAATGAGCCCATGCTGTGTCCATATAACACGAGTGGCAAATCCGGATAAGCTTTCCGTATCTGACAGGTTGCATAATAGATATCCTCCACAAATCCCTTCTCCATGGAATCATAACAGTATCCGATATCTTCCTGTGTTCTCACACTTTCTCCGTGTCCCCGGTTATCATGTATCAGTGTAATATACCCACATTCTGCCATCTTCTCCATAAACGGATAGAAACGTTCTTTGTGTTCATTCATGCCATGCACAAACTGCACAATGGCAGTCGGCTGTTCCGGAATCATGCACATCCCATGAACAGGAACCTGATCATACTGTGACACAAATGAATATCTTCTCTTCTTAACAACCATATACCTTCCTCCATATATAACGTTGCTGCCATTGTCAACTCCGCAACATACTGTCTCCATCATTCCCTAGTATCCAGATCTACATTAAATCCGGTTGATAATTTCTCTGACACCTCGATCATTGCTTCTTCCATCTGCTTCACATCAAATTCTTTCAACACGCCAAGATATCCGTTGATCACAAAAGTAACATATAAATGATGCCGGAAATATTCCTCGGTATTCCTTCCCATTCCTGCTGCTACAAATTTATCCATAATCGTATCAATTACAGCACGTTCTAACTTCTGTACCATAGGCTGCATGCCTTTTCTCTGCATAAGCATCCCGAGTCCGGTTGGTTCTTTAAAATGTGCATCCCCTATCCGTTTCCACATTTCCGGTGCCTTACGGATCGTTTCCTGATACGGATATTCCTCTATGATCGCACATACATCCTGAATCAACTGATTCTCAATAGATTCCTCCAGATCATAGATATCCCTATAATGCAGATAAAAAGTACTCTTATTAATATCCGCCTTTGCACACAATTCTTTAATCGTAATCTCATTCAACTTCTTGTCTTTCGTCAGTTCGCAAAACACATCACAGATTGCCTTCTTGGTCTTACGAACTCTTCGATCTTCTGCCATATATGCAACTCCTTCACGTTTTATCATCTTGTATTGCATTTTAGCAGATTACTAGACCATTGTCTATAATCGGATATATTTCTCTGCCGAAGTTGCCGCATTTGCCCCATCTGCAACTGCTGTAATGATCTGTCGAAGTTCTTTCGTTCTGACATCTCCCGCTGCAAAAAATCCTGCCGCCGAAGTCTTACCGGTCTCGTCCGCAATAATATAACCGTTACCATCTAACAGCACGATCCCCTGTAACAGATCCGTTGCCGGCTGCATACCAACTGCCACAAACACTCCGGATACTTCTAGCGATCTGCCATCCTCTAAGTGCAACTCTGTAACAGCCTGTTCTCCTTTCACCTCCTGCACCTTTGCAGGAACGACCAGTTCAATATTGTCCGTCTCCTTCAGTTTCATAAGTGTTGTCGTATCTCCGCGGAACACATCTCTCCGATGTACGAGATATACCTTGTTACAGATATCAGACAGATAAATGGCATCATCCATCGCCGTATTACCACCACCAACGACTGCAACATCTTTTCCTTTGAAAAATGCACCATCGCATGTTGCACAGTAAGAGACACCCTTACCGGAAAGTTCTTCTTCTCCCGGTACACCTAAATGTCTGTGGCCCGCTCCCGCTGCATATACCACCGTCTTCCCCTCTAAGGTCTCTCCATTTTTCAAATGAACATACCAGCGATCGGCTGCTTTCTCGAACCGGATCACTTCGCCATCCTTAAATTCCACACCCAGCCCCTCTGCATGGGAACGAAACTTCTCGCCAAGCTCATATCCATTGATGCCCGGAAGCCCCAGATAATTATCTACATGGCTGCTCTCTGCCACCTGACCGGTTCCGTAATATACCTTCTCGATCACAAGAACCGATAACCCGGCTCTCTTGCCGTATACCGCAGCCGACATACCTGCCGGACCGCTCCCAACTATAATAATATCTACCATCTCTTACCTCCATTAATACTCATCCAGAAAATGATGTTTCACACCATCCTTCTTATATGCAATAATCGTATTCAGATTCACATTTTCCACACTTCGGAAGATATTCTTCTCGATCACATCACTCCGTTCACTGAGCATCTTAATAAGCTCTTTGATCTCTGCTCGCTTCGAACCCTTTTCCGTTCCTCCACAGGAAGCACAGCTTTCCGTAAACCGGCACGCACACTGGATAAAATGCAGCTTATTGTAATCACGCCAATGCTTGATATCATCCTCCCGGATCAGATACATCGGGCGGATCAGCTCCATGCCCTCAAAATTTGTACTGTGAATCTTCGGCATCATTGTCTGAATCTGTCCTCCATATAGCATACCCATAACGATCGTTTCTATTACATCATCAAAATGATGTCCCAATGCGATCTTGTTGCAGCCTAACTTCTGTGCCTGACTATAGAGATGTCCCCTACGCATTCTTGCACACAGATAACACGGAGATCCTCCGATATCGTCCTTTGCTACCGTATTAAAGATATCAGATTCAAACACCGTGATCGGCACCTCTAAGAACTTGGCATTATCTAATATCGTCTGATAATTGATATCGTTATATCCAGGATTCATGACCAGATATTCTACCTCAAAGTTCTTCTTTCCATGCCGTTCTAACTCCTGAAACAGCTTTGCCATCAGCATGGAATCCTTGCCACCGGAGATACAGACTGCAATCCGGTCTCCGTCCTGAATCATATCATACTCATTGATTCCTTTTACAAACGGACGCCAGATCTCTTTGCGGAATCGTTTGACAATACTGCGTTCCACATACTTACAATCGATTTCCGGCTCTTCCCCCTGTTCCATCATCCGTTGTAATTTTAACCGCAGATAAGAATGAAAGCCATTCTGAATACTGTATGCCTCGTATCCCTGCTCTACCAGATTCTCTGCTATCTCGTCACTCTTCTGTCCGGTATAACAAATGAGATAGACCGGCCTGTCCTTCGCAATCTCATCCTTATGTTCTTCTAATTCTTCCCAGAACAGATTCACGGCCCCCGGGTAGGTCTCTTTCTCATATTCTTCCGGACTTCTCAGATCAATGATCTGTTTTTCTCTCTTATCCTGTTCTATCTCCTCAATCTTCTTCCTGAACATATCTTATATTCCTTCCTGCATGATCTCCTGTAAACGCTGATCCATTCATACCACTGACTATTTTCTACCTGACGCGATCCATACCGTAATTATCGTGCCTGTACACCGCCAAGATCTTTGATCACTTCTGATGCAATGATAAGACCTGCTACTGCCGGTACAAATGCGGTCGAACCAGGAATATCCCTCCGTTCATTACAGGTTCTCGCAGCTCCCGGCGGGCATACACAGTGATTCCGGCAGCTGATCGACTCATCTTCGATCGGACGGATTGCCTTCTCTTTCGAATAAACAACCTTTAACTTCTTAACGCCTCGTTTCTTCAATTCACGACGCATCACTTTCGCAAGCGGACATACAGAAGTCTTATAGATATCTGCCACCTCAAACTCTGCCGGATTCAGCTTATTCCCGGCTCCCATACTGCTAATGATCGGCGTATCCGTCTCTTGTGCCTGCATCACAAGCTGAATCTTTGCGGTCACTGTATCCACCGCATCTACAACATACGAATATGCCGCAAAATCAAACTCATCTTTATTCTCCGGAAGATAAAAACAATTATGCACTTCCACCTTGCAATCCGGATTGATATCCAGAATCCGTTCTTTCATGACTTCCGTTTTATATTTTCCGATCGTCTTTCTCGTTGCAATGATCTGTCGGTTGAGATTGGTCAGACATACCTTGTCATCATCAATCAGATCGATCGCACCAACACCGCTTCTCACAAGTGCTTCTACTACATATCCACCTACACCACCGATTCCAAACACGGCAACTCTTGCCTTCGCCAACCGATCCATTGCTTCTTTTCCCAATAATAACTGTGTTCTCGAAAACTGGTCTAACATATATAACTCCTCTGATTGTATCTATCCTATTATGAACCGCTACTCATCATACCACACAAACCTTCATTCGTCACCTACAACTATACTTCGTAACGTCGAAAAAAGGTTACCCGTAATCCGGTAACCCTTTTTCATTTCGCAATTATAATTAATATACCCAGAAAGATCTATTCTATTTACTGGATTGCCTTGAATGCCTCGTCAAGATCTTCAATGATATCATCGATATTCTCTGTTCCGATAGAAAGACGAATCGTATTTGGCTTGATACCCTGATCTAACAACTCGGCCTCATTGCACTCTGAATGTGTAGTAGATGCCGGGTGAATCGCTAACGACTTCACATCGGCAACATTAGCAAGCAATGAGAATAACTCCAACTCATCAATGAACTGCTGTGCTTTCTTCGCATCGCCTTTGATCTCAAATGTGAAGATAGAACCACCACCATTCGGGAAATACTTCTTATAAAGTGCCTGCTGCTCCGGATCTGTTGAAATAGAAGGATGATTTACCTTCTCTACCAACGGCTGATCCTTCAGATACTGTACTACCTTTAATGCATTTTCTACATGCCGCTCTACACGAAGAGATAATGTCTCCAAGCCCTGAAGGAAAATGAAAGAATGTACCGGCGAGATCGTTGCTCCTGTATCACGAAGCAGGATCGCACGAATGTATGTAACAAATGCTGCCGGAGCGCAATCCTTTGCAAAGGAAACTCCATGGTAAGATACGTTTGGCTCCTTCAACCACGGGAACTTATCGCTTGCTGTCCAGTCAAACTTACCACTGTCAATGATGACACCACCGATTGTTGTTCCGTGCCCACCAATGAACTTGGTTGCAGAATGCACTACGATATCTGCACCATACTCAATCGGACGAACCAGGTAAGGTGTTGCGAATGTATTATCTACGATCAACGGAATGCCTGCTTCATGTGCAATGTTTGCAATCTTCTCGATATCCACAACTTCTGAATTCGGATTACCTAATGTCTCAATCTCAATTGCCTTGGTATTGTCTTTGATCGCTGCCTTAATCGCATCATAGTCAAACGGATCTACAAATGTTGCTTCAATTCCATAATCCGGAAGCGTATGTGCTAACAGGTTATAAGTACCTCCATAGATATTCTTTGCTGCTACAATATGATCACCTGCATGAGCAACACCCTGTAAAGCATATGTCAATGCCGCTGCACCGGAGCCAACTGCCAAAGCTGCCACACCGCCCTCTAAGGCTGCGATTCTCTGCTCGAAAATATCTTCTGTCGGATTGGTTAATCTTCCGTAAATATTACCTGCATCACGAAGACCGAAACGATCGGCTGCATGCTGGCTGTTATGGAATACATAAGATGATGTCAGATAGATTGGAACTGCTCTTGCGTCTGTCACCGGATCCGGCTGTTCCTGTCCTACATGTAACTGTAATGTCTCAAATTTTAAATTTCTTTCTGCATATGATTTCTTACTCATAATCGTACCTCTTTCTGTGGTCCTGCCACTCTATATTTTTATTATTAAATATTTCCTTAAGTTACTATTGTATTCTTACTTGCCTCAACAC
>USBM01000086.1 GCA_900552885.1 uncultured Clostridium sp.
TTTCGAGCCTAGTACCGCTGCGAGTGATGAGTAGCGAGAGCGTGCCTGCGTTGATATGTTATATCCCAAACAACCGAGCTGTAACCTGAATGTTTCGTGCGTCCACCATCACTTACGCTGTGCAAGGGGGTTAGTTCTTCTTACGTGCCCGGATCATCCGCACAAGATCCCGGATCGACACAAATCCAACGGCTGCTGCACCAACGCAGAACCAAATATATGCTGCATACTGATAAACTGTAAAAGCGGTTTCACTCATAATCATAATAAAGACCTCCTATCTGTTTCTATGCATTCTCCAAAGAAAGGGTAACCTTATGATCCGGCTCATACTCTTTCAATCTGTTATAGTCAAATTCATAACTGCTCGTTAATCCACCAATTACATTTACAGCGATTGGCACAACCAAAGAGCAAATGTTTCCAATGACATCATTCATACCGGTAAAACCTAATGTGAAATATGCCAACACACCGGCAAATACTCCGGCAAATACCGATACCGTTGCTACTGCAGGCGAAATCTTCTTCCAGAAAGCACCCATAACAAAAGATGCACATGGTGCTGCAAATATGATACCGGAGAAGATATCCAACGTAACCATAGATTTTCCTTCAAAGAACATAACCACAATTGCCATGATCACACCAATGATAACCGTCATGATCTTACCAAACCGTTTCTGCTCTGCTTCCGTTGCATTTTTCTTAATATATCTCTTGTAAATATCTACTGTACAGATTGCCTGCGCACCGGCTAAGATATCACCACCGGTAGAAAGTCCTGCCATGAAGATCATCAGTACAAAGAGAATACTTCCGGCACCACCGCCAAATACTACCTTGTATATATATGGTGCAATATCCGATGTAGAAGAAAGCACACCATCTGCAAGATTCAAGCTAAGTCCGGCACCACCAAATACGTTACCGCAAAGAAGTGGAATTGGCATCCATGCAAATACAGTTCCCATAATGTAAGCAAACAATAAAGACTTCGAATTGGCAGTCGATACAGCCTTTGAATAATACCCCTGATCTAACAGGATCTGTCCCATACATACGATCACACAGATGATACCATAGTTAAGCCCCGGCATAGATACCGGATTCAAAGCATCCGGATTATAGTTATTATTTGCTGTATTGGTAGCTGCATCCAACATTCCCTGATAAATGGCATCCATTCCGAAATGCTTCAAAATGATCGGAACCGTGCAGATCAGGATCAATGAGATTACAATAAACATAATGAAATCATTTACAATGGAACCCTTAAGACCGGCATTTGCAATGTAAAGTGCAACGATCAGGATTGGAATTGCTGCTGCAATCTTATATGGCATTCCGAAGATTGTGTGGAACACTACGCCAAGACCAATACCCTGCGACAATAGGATGTATAATGTGAGCAAAAATGCAAACAATACAAAGATCAGTGACAATGTCTCACCATACCGCACCCGAATGAACTCAACAAATGTCGTACACTTTGGCATTTTCTTACGAATACACATAACAAGCGGAATAAAAATAAAGAACGGAAGCATGGAACCCCATGCATAATTGATACCGCCGGAGATTCCCAACGTCATACCCTGTTCCGCAGAGCCCATGATCGTCATCGCCCATACCCAGGATACCATAACGCTCGATGTAACCAGACCAATCGGAAGTCTTCGTCCACCTGCTACAAAATCATCTACACCTTCTCCTGAAAACTTATTGGCAATTACAGTCGAGATGGTGAGGAACACAACCGCAAGCACTGCCATTATAATATACCCTGTCATAATCTTATCCTCTCTTTCTTACATATCTTCTAACAATTTCTTATAGATATCCGGACGGAAGTCCATCTCTCCGGCTGCCGGATTTGTTTTCCACAGGGAACGGTCTGCCAATGACAGATCGATCGTTGCATAAGAAATGGTCTGTTGACCGTTATCCCGGTCTCCTGCATAGCAATAGACATCATTTTCAAAAAACGGTGTTGTCTTCGGTCCTAAAATGCAACTTCCTCCCGCAAAATATGTCTCCATGTCATATCCTACAAGATTCGCACTTGCAAGGAATATCGAATTGCAAATGACTGCATAATCCAATGTGGAGTAATATTGACGGAATGATTTCTGACACCCCGGCTTATTGACCTCTAACAGCTCCGCAGTCGGATTGAGGTAAAGCCTTGCACCTTTGTGTACATAGTATCGAATCAGCTCCGGGAACTGGTAGGAATCATAACAGATACCTAAGCCGACCGGTCCCCATGGGGTATCAATCATAAATGGGCTGTCTCCTTTTTCACACCATGTATTTTCCGTATCAAACGGATGAATCTTTCGATATGCACCGATGATTCCCTCCGGGCCGGTTACAAATGCGGAATTAAACAGGCAATCCCGATCCTTGTCATACTCAGCCGCTCCATACACAATATAGGTGCCATATTGCTTAGAGATCTCTGCCATTGCCTGACAACTTGGACCATCTACCGGCTCTGCTACCTTTTTCTTATCCTCCATTGCAATATCCTCATGTATGAAATAGTCATATCCCATGAGGCACATTTCCGGAAACAATATAAGATCAGCACCCTGCTTGGATGCTGCTGTAGCAATCCCTTTCATGCGTTGTAGATTGTTTTCCTTCTTGCCGGCATCCGGTTTGAAATTCACAACCGCTACCGTTAACACATCCTGCTCGTACATATAAGCATCTTTCCTTTCTTCTGTATATTTCCCCCGAATGTGTTATTTAATTAATTAAATAAAAAGAAAGGCGCCAAGTACTCACTACTTAGCGCCTTTGCTGTTAATAATATTAACCATTCACCTGGTTACTGTCAATATTGCAAATGCATTTCAAAAAAATGAAAAGATTTTGTCTTTTTCTGATTTATTAAATTATGCGATATCTATTATATCGTTCAAAACGTATCAGATATTATACATACTGCTTTAATGTATCAACCATGTCCAGCTTCTCCCATGGCAGATCCAAGTCCGTACGTCCGAAATGACCGTATGCCGCAGTCTGCTTGTAGATCGGACGGCGAAGATCCAACATCTTAATAATTCCTGCCGGGCGAAGATCAAAATGCTTGCGGACAATTCCTACTAACTCTTCCTCTGACAATCTGCTTGTTCCAAAGGTATCTACACGAACAGAGGTTGGCTGTGCCACACCGATTGCATAAGACAACTGGATCTCGCACTTTTCTGCCAGACCTGCTGCTACAATATTCTTAGCTACATATCTTGCAGCATAAGCAGCGGAACGGTCTACCTTGGTGCAGTCCTTACCGGAGAATGCTCCACCACCGTGACGGGCATATCCACCATACGTGTCTACGATGATCTTACGTCCGGTAAGACCGGAGTCACCATTTGGACCACCGATAACGAAACGTCCGGTTGGATTGATAAAGAACTTTGTCTCATCGTCTACCATATCTGCCGGAAGTATCTCGTCAAATACATACTTCTTGATATCTGCATGGATCTGCTCCTGAGACACCTCTGCATCATGCTGGGTCGATAATACAACTGCCTCAAGACGAAATGGCTTACCATTCTCATCATACTCTACCGAAACCTGTGTCTTACCATCCGGGCGAAGGTAAGGAAGTGTTCCATTCTTACGAACCTCTGTCAATCTTCTTGCAAGTTTATGTGCTAAGCTGATCGGATATGGCATATACTCTTCCGTCTCATTGGATGCATAGCCGAACATCATACCCTGATCTCCGGCACCGATTGCCTCAATATCCTCATCACTCATCAAGTTCTCTTTTGCTTCTAATGCCTTGTCTACACCCATTGCAATATCGCTTGACTGCTCATCAATCGCTGTGATGACACCACAGGTATCACAGTCAAAACCATATTTGGCACGATCATAACCGATCTCGCGGATCGTCTCACGAACGATCTTCTGAATGTCTACATATCCCTTTGTAGAGATCTCGCCCATTACTAATACAAGACCGGTTGTAATTGCTGTCTCACAGGCAACACGGCTGTTCGGATCCTGTGCCATCAATGCGTCTAATACTGCGTCAGAGATCTGGTCACAGATCTTATCCGGATGTCCTTCGGTAACCGATTCCGAAGTAAAAATTAATTTCTCCATAATGTATGGTTCCTCCTATAAAATAAAACTGGGTTGGTGCACGGATATTCACTTCGTAAGCAAGTATTCACTTCGTAAGCAGATGTTCACTTCGTAAGCAAAGCTTACTCAGTGTTGTGCGTTCGCTACATCTCCTTCATAATCCTTGACCTTGGATTATGAGGTTGTTTTTCCAGACAATCTTATAACGGATGAAACATCCTACAGATCAAAAAAGTACACTTGCAGGATACAAGCAAGCTTGTCCTCTGCAAGTATATTTTTCGATCTATAAGAAATGCTTTGCATTTCTTATAAGATCATCCTACAAAAAAACTTCAAATCCGCGAGGATTTGAAGTTTATGTGCTCACTATATCCAAATCCTCTTATTGACCGAGTATCTCAACTCGCTTCAGGCCGGCACCTTCCAAACAATGGGGTTGCCGTGGCTTCGTAGTCCCTTCTGACTCCACCACTCTGAATAAGAGAAGTTTCTTTGCAATTCATGAACTGCTTTCACAATTCACGTACATCATACATCATACATGTTCATTCGTCAAGGATAGATTAACTTTTTACCGACACAATTTCTTTCCTGTCTTCTATTCCACAAATCCATACCTCCCCGACATATAAAAATGAATTGACTTTACCATACCCATTTTTTATAATATTAGTTAACATCTACTACGGAAGGGGGAATATTATATGAACATTATCCAGATCATGCTGCATCGTGCGACACTAGGCATGACAATTGCAGAAGATGTATATAAGGGTGATCAGTTATTAGTTCCAAAAGGAACCGTCATCAATAATGAAGTTATGAACATTCTACGATATTCCTCTGTCATTTCCATTGCTGTTTACGGTGAAGATGCCGCCCGACAGCAGATCACTCCCGAAAATCTTCCGATGCCTACTCACTCTGAGAAACTGCGACAGACAACGGAATTCAAACAATTCGAGCAGACGTTTCACGAGACAACCGAGACATTCCATAACCATTTAAATGATATCGCCCGCCGTAATGAAGACATCGATCTTGACGAAATGTTCCGCTCTGCAGAGGAGATCATGTCCGGACAGACAAATACTTATGCATTAATGGATATTCTGTCAAACATCCGATACTTTGATGATGCCACCTATGCACATTCGTTAAATGTAGCCCTGCTCGCCAACATTCTTGGACGGTGGCTGCACTATGATGAAGAGCAGTTGAAGCTCTTAACTGTTGCCGGACTGTTGCACGACATCGGCAAAGTCCTGATCCCGGTTGAGATCATCCAGAAACCGGGACGTCTTACCAAAGAAGAATTTGATGTTATTAAACAGCATCCTTACAAGGGATACCGTCTGCTTCAGGAAAAGAATGTCGATGAACGTATTGCCCAGGTTGCCCTCATGCACCATGAGAAATGCGATGGCAGCGGCTATCCGATCGGTCTGCATGGTGACAAGATCAATGAACTTGCCAAGCTGATCACGATCGTCGATATCTACGAAGCAATGACTGCCAACCGGTGCTATCACGAAGGGATCTGCCCATTTGATGTCATCCGTATGTACGAGGATGACGGCTATCAGCGTTATGACCCAAAGTATCTTGTTCCTTTCCTTCAAGGCATTTCCGATACTTATCTGCATAACACCGTCCTGTTAAATGACGGTAGCAGAGGCGAAGTCATTCTGACCAACAAAGCCAAGGTCTCACGTCCGAGTCTTCTTGTGGACGGACAATACTTAGATCTTACCATGCACCCGGAACTTAATATTGTTGCAATACTATAAAGGGGCTGTCACACCATTTGCGTACAGCCCCTTTGCTATATTCTGAAACATTCTTTCACATTCTGTTAAATTTCATATATTTCCCTGGTTATTCCTTTAATATGACAAGCCGGTCACCCGTCTTTATCTGATCATTTTCTAATTCATTTAACATCCGGATCCGATCCACCGTTGTATAATATGCCTTGGCAATACTCCACAGGGTATCCTCCTTTTTCACAATATATCCGATAACTCCCGGCAAAGCTTTCTTTTGCTCCTGATCAATGGAATGACGCTCCATATCCAGAACCGCACGTGCCGTTTCATTGGTAAATGCCAATACCTCCAAAGACACTTCTGCCTTGATCTCCATATCATTTTCCCCGGACTGCACAGCCATAATGCTGTCTAAGAATGGCATGATCGAATACGTCACCCCTTCCCTCATACCCGGCACTTCAATTTCATAAGAAAATGGAATATCATAATTTACCGAAGACAATGCTCCATTTTCTTCTTTATTCAGATATGTGATCTGCGCACTGACTACACCCTCTACTACAATTCCTTTCGCTGTTGCCTGCGTATCATCAATAGATACCGCTCCTTCCACATTACAGATCTGAAGAACGGACTGCTGTTTTGGCATCGTCAACGTATCCACAACCTTCGTCTTAGCACAATTGCGGATCAATAAATGTTGCATGCCAAAGTTTCGATACTGCGGCACAATCTCCATCCGGGTAGAATATGCATCTCTTACCAGTTGCAGGTTTTCTGATCCATATAATTTGACCTCTGCCGTAAATTCACCGGAAAGCTCCACAATCCGGTCATGCCCCTTTTCATCCGGAACAACTGCAATATGATACTGGTCTAGGCTTAAAAAACTACCGGATACCATGTCTGCATCTGATCCATCCACATCCATACGTTGTTCAAACGGCACCTCTACCGTGAAATATTGAATTGGCATACCCTCTTCTTCCGCCGTATACACCAAAAAGATATTTAGTGTTCCGGTTGCCATAATATATCCATCTTCCGGTTTCAGCATCGTTCCGGTTAAGGACATACTCTTCCAGATCACCTGATAGATATCCGGCTTGTTTGCAGGAATTTCCACTGATTCTGACACCTGTAATTTCTTTGTCTCCTGGAGTTTCAGACACATCGTGGAATAACTCTGACTCAGCACCTCTATGCATTCTTCTCCCGACACCTCACTAATTGCATCAAACCTCTCCCGTTCTTTCACCTGATAATCCAATCCGATCAATGCTTTCATACTCACCTTCCGGGAATGTAACATCGTCACTGTCAGATCATTCAGACTTGCCCGTACCTCTATGTAATCCGTTTCCTTCGTGCCATCTGCGTTCACATATTCAATAAACGGAACCTTTCCCGTCAGACTGTCAAATACATTTCCTTCCTTATCTCCTCCATATAATATCCGGTAATGCAGACTGCCCTTTACCTGAAACCGGTCCACCATCGCCTGCGTTTCTTCTATCACTACATTTCCTTTTACCAAAATCAGGCGTTCCATATCCAACAGATTTTCCGAAACATTAATGGCATCATCTATCGTAAACTGCATCGCATTCTTCACCTTCCATGTATAATTCTCAATTCTTTGTTTTACGAACTCCATATAACCTCCTACTTGTTATCCTGATAACATCCTCTACTCCTCATTATATGAATCATCGACACAGAATATGCCCAATCTCTATCGAAAATTCACCTGTACATCATACAATTCACATTTCACCGCAATCCATGGATATGTTACTTTATGATCTGCTAATGTTGTCGTCTCTACCGATTCTAAATCCGTATCTACATAGATTGCATTCTCCGCAAGGTACAGCTCCGTCATCTTCACATTCAGATCGGTCCGGTCCTGTGCTCCGTATCCTACCACAATATACAGATATTCTTTTGTCCGGTATGTCAGCTTAAATGGTTCCTTTTTCTTATCCTTTATAATCTCCTTAAGCTCATCCGGTAGTTTGCTCTCATCACAGATCGTATAATCCAAATCTTTTATCTTCTTATCCCCGCTCTTTTCTAACCGGCACCCACAAAGTGCCGCAATTAAGAATATTATGCTCACTACAACGATAGAGATATATCCTGCCTTCCGCATCCACATGTCCTCCCGCCATAAATTCCGAACACCCTATACAAAATGCCGGTTCTACCACCATACTATGCCGATTGGCAGGATTTCATGCAAACACAAAATGTATATCTTTGCACCCGCACGGATTTGCGAAGCAATTATCTTCCCCGCAAAGTACACATCCTTAACGGAGTGCTTTTGCTTTATAGGACAAACTTTCCTATAAAGCAAAAACGGCTGCCGTATTACTACGACAGCCTCACACACATTCCTATTTATCTAAACTGATGCCCTCCAAGCGTATATTTTGCGTTGCGGATACGACGAGAGAAGAACAGATAATTCTTCATCTCTTTGCTCTTACCATTTACCTTCACCGTGGTAGATCCCTCTAACGCTTCTATTGCAGCCCTACGGCAGGTCTTCATAACCTTGGTCATCTTACCGGATTCCACCTGCTCGTCATAAAGACTCAGAGCTTTACTCATATGCCCGTATGCTCGAACCGTCGGCAGGTGTCGGCGTGTTCGTGGATTCCATGCTGCGGCACAGCCCCAATGCGGATGT
>USBM01000087.1 GCA_900552885.1 uncultured Clostridium sp.
AACCTTATTGTTCTGCTCTCTTTTTTTCTAGACAAGGAGTGGTAAAAAATGTATCATAAGATCAGAGAATTATTTTATTATATAACCTTGGATAGAAAGGATTGCAAACATGATCGACTGGGAGAATTATCATAATGGGGAAGGCTTTGTACCTTACTATGAGAGAAGATTTAAGAAGGATGTTGTAAGTTTTATTAAATGGATTTTATTAGCATTTTTGACGGGATTTATAGTAGGAGGTGCAAGCAGTGCCTTTTCTTTTGTACTGACGAAAGTGACGGCATTCCGAGCCGGACATTTATGGGTATTTTTTTTCGTGCCGGCAGCGGGTGTGGTGATCGTGTTCTTATATAAGTGGCTCTGACAGGAAGATGGAGGCACGAATCAGGTGTTCTCTACAGTGAAAGCAAAGGATGAAGTACCGTTTAAGTCGGCACCGCTTATCTTTGTGACGACCGCATTAACACATTTGGTCGGAGGTTCAGCCGGACGAGAGGGAGCGGCAATTCAGCTTGGCGGAAGTATTGGTAATCAGCTTGGGCGCTGGCTTAAGTTGGACGAGGAAGATATGCATGTGATTGTTATGTGCGGTATGAGTGCGGCATTCTCTGCGTTGTTTGGAACTCCGATGGCAGCGGCGGTCTTTGCATTGGAGGTAGTAAGTGTGGGAGTTATGTATTACACGGCATTAATGCCTTGTATGATCTCTTCCCTGATCGCTTCTAACTTTGCTGCAAATTTAGGAATCCACCCGGAAATGTTTCATGTAACCGGTATTCCGGAGTTGACGATAACAGATGGAGTGAAGATGGGGTTGGTTGCATTAGCCTGTGCGTTGCTAAGTACGATGTTTTGTATTGCATTGAAACAGACGAATGCGTTATTTCAGAAATATCTGAAGAATCCTTATGTTCGAATCGTAGTAGTTAGTGTTGTGATCATAGTGATCACCTTCTGCTTGCATACAACTGACTATATGGGAGCAGGTACGAATATTATTGCAGAGGCGATTGAACACGGAAATGTGAATCGACTGGCATTTTTGTGGAAACTGATCCTTACGGTTCTGACAATGCGGGCAGGATTTCGGGGTGGAGAGATTGTTCCGTCTTTTTGTATAGGGGCGGCGCTTGGTTGTGAATTAGGACAGTGGCTTGGACTTTCTCCATCGTTGTGTGCGGCTGCCGGCATGGTTGCAGTGTTTTGCGGAGTGACCAATTGTCCGATCACATCTATATTAATTGCATTTGAATTGTTCGGATTTGATGGTGTGTCTTATTATCTGATCGCGGTATCAATCAGTTATGCGGTATCGGGATATTACAGTCTCTATAAAGATCAGACGATCGTATATTCGAAGTATAAAGCCAAATATGTGAATAAGCATACAAGATAGAATGGATAGAAGGAGTTATATATGGGTAATCAGATGTTAGGGGTAAAAGCGGAGATTGAGAAGGCAGTAAAGGGAAAAGAACAGGTTGTAGAGAAAGTACTGGCAGTAATGCTTGCAGGTGGACATGTTCTGTTAGAGGACATTCCGGGTGTCGGTAAGACAACGCTTGCTATGGCAATTGCAAAGTCTATGTCGCTAAGTTATCGCAGAGTACAGTTTACACCGGATGTGTTACCAAGTGATATTGTCGGATTTTCTATGTATGATCAGACTAGTAAGTCATTTAAGTATCAGGAAGGCGCTGTGTTATGTAACTTGTTTTTAGCGGATGAGATTAATCGTACTTCTCCTAAGACACAATCGGCTTTATTGGAAGTCATGGAAGAAGGGACAGTTACGGTGGATGGTGTGACCAGACCGTTGCCGGATCCATTTACGGTTATTGCAACAGAGAACCCTCTCGGTTCCTCCGGAACACAGATGTTGCCGGAATCACAACTGGATCGTTTTATGGTGTGTCTGTCAATGGGATATCCGGAGCACGAAGCAGCAGTTCAGATTCTTAAGGACAATGCGTCTAAGCCAATTGCACATCTAGTACCGGCAATCAGCATAGATGAATTTGTTGCACTTCGCAAACTGACCAATGAGATGTATGTACATGATTCCATTTATGAATATATTGTGACATTAGTAGAAGCAACCAGACAGAGTGAATGGTTTTCAATGGGAGCAAGTCCGCGAGGAAGTATCGCATTGCTTCGTATGGCAAAAGCAATGGCGGTGTTATATGGAAGAGATTATGTAACGCCGGAAGATATCCGGAATGTATTTACGGATGTGTTAGGACACCGTGTGAAATTGAGCACGAAAGCACGGGCAGAGGGGAAGACAATAGAAGGGGCGTTGTCAGAACTGTTTCAAAGTATTAAAGTTCCTAGAACGTGATGAAAACAGAATTCGCAATAGTAAAATGTAGGAGAGGTCAGAATATGCTTCAAATCCGGAATATACTGCGGTATGCAGTGGCAATTGCATTGAATGTTTTTGTGGTGGCGGTGTTTCATAGTTATGTGAATCTGGTATTGCTGGCAGGGTTACTTTTGTTTCCGTTATACAGTATTTACGGAGTGTATAAAGTAAAGTCACATTTAGCAGTTACTTTACAGGCACCTGCAGAAGATATGCATAAAGGAGAAGAGTTTCTTGTGCATATTTTGTTAGAGAATTCAACCTGGTTTCCACTTGTTAATGTAACGGCATTGGTTAAGGTCGGCAATTCGTTCTATGGGGTACAGGGAGAACATGAACTTAATATGCCGCTACGTGCACATGGGAAGACAGAGGCTGTTTATCCGGTTGTTATGGAGGAAAGTGGTCATTTTATGTTGCAAGTGTCATCGATACAGTGTATTGACCTATTGGGAATCTACACAGTGATGGTGCCGGTTAACCAGAGGACGGAATGTATTGTGCTGCCAGAGGGTGAAGCAAGAGAGCAGGAGGCGGGTAATCTCTATCAGAAGGGCGTCAGCGAGGCAATGGAAAGTAAGGAAAAAGGATATGACTTTTCAGAAGTAAGCGGAATCCGGGAATATGTGCCTGGCGATAAGCTGCAGAACATTCATTGGAAATTGTCATCAAAGAAGGAGGATCTTATGGTGAAGGAGCGGGTGAGTGTATCTGCCATGCAATTACATGTTGTTGTGGAATTAGTGGGTGATGAGATTGCACAGGCAGAGAGTGTATTAGAACTCTCGGACAGTGTTACGAAGGCATTTGTGCGACAGAATCTTCCGTTCACCGTACATTATTACAGCGTTACAAGGGCAGCAATGCAGCAGATGTACATTGGAAATGAGATAGAGCGCAGGCAGTGGTTAGAGATGTTATTATATGATACCTGTTATAGGGGAGAATGCAGGGCAAGGGAGCTGTTTCAGAAAGAATATCCGTCGGCAGGGACATTTCTATATGTCGGACCGGATGGTATGGATACCGAAGATAAGATAATAGGAGAACAGGGAATTGCCGCGGCATTGATATAGATAGTGAGCAGAGCGGGAAGTATTTTGCAAACGTTAAGAAAGGTAGCACAGAATATGTTTGGAAGAAAGAGAAAGAGGGAAGTGCATAGCAAAGATATGGTGCTGGCAGAGGGTATTTATCTAAAGACACCGAAGATGCAGATCGGTAACATTGTGTACAGTTGTTTCCTGCGTTCTGTGATTGCATTTTTGCTCGTGCTAGGGTCTGTTGGCGGATTTCTTTCTGCTTTGCAGCTATCCTATAATTATCTGGTGGTGATCGTAGCATATATGCTATTGTCACTTTACTTTTCTTTTTTGTATGCGTTGCCAAAGTTTTTATATCGTGATATGGGGTATATCGCCTTTTTTGCAGTGTTTGTATTTGCAATCTATACGTTCCGTATTCATGCAAATTCTGGTTTATATGTGGTTGTCAATACGGTATTGCAACGGGCAAAGACATTTTTTAATCTGTCCGGTGTGAGAGAATATGAGACGCAGATTGATAATGATTATCTGACGGTAGCGATCGTTGCCATATTTATTGGTATGGTATTGATCATTATTCTGAATATCTGGTTATATTCGCGGATGAGCTTGATCTGGGCGGTTGGTCTTACATTTCCACTGCTATTAATTCCACTTTATATGAAAATGGTGCCGGATATGTTGTATATGATCTTTCTTGCGATTGGTTATACGATGGTAGTAATATTTAAGGCAAATGGACATTATCTTGCTTTTGCATGGGACAAACCATTTAAGATAAAAGCGGGAAAACATATCAGGGTGAGCTATACACAGGATGCGGGGGTATTTCAACATGTATTGGTAACGATCATAGTATTTACATTGTGTATCTCATTTGTATTACAGGGGGTAATCCGCCCGGGTGATTTTGAACGGCAGTTTCATAGTGATAACCTGCGAGAGAAGACAGCGGATACAATCGGTAACTTTATCCTGCTTGGTTTTGCCGGATTATATAATCAGTATGCAGCTGTCGGAGGTATGAGTGCCGGTAAGTTGGGTGGAGTCTCAAATGTACGACCGGATTATATGACGGATCTGATCGTGACATATACACCGTATAGCAATCAGGCGGTATACCTGAAAGCTTTTACAGGGGGAAGATATCTATACCGGAATAATGAATGGGAAGATCTGTATTCTTATAATGAGGCGGGTTCCGATGAGGATATAACGGATTTTGAAGATGAGAGTATGAAACAGGAGATGCTTTCTCTACAGCAGGATTCCGGTAAATATTATGCACAGGGTGTTATGAAGGTGAAGAATGTAGGTGCGGATGGGACCTATCTGTATTATCCGTATTACACACAATTTGAGAATTATAATATTTTTAAAAATCATGCAATGTTTGAATCCATGCAGGGAATCAATCAGGGGGCAACCGGAACTTATATATATTATCCTAAGATTGTGTGGGGAGAATCTTTAGGAGAAACGAGACCGGGTGATATAGATAAAGCGAAGATTAATGATGAGTTTCTGGATGTACCGGAGGAGAATGCAGATGTGATCAAAGCAGAGTGTAAGAAGATCGGTCTTACGGATACCATGACGGAGAATGAGATCACGGATGCGGTGGCACAGTATTTTGAGGATAATATTCCGTATACATTAAGTCCGGGTGCAACTCCGAGAGATGAAGATTTTATTAATTTTTTTCTGACAAAGAGCCGCAAAGGATATTGCGCACATTTTGCATCTGCAGCAACATTGATCTTTCGACAGATGGGGATTCCGGCAAGGTATGTGGAGGGCTATGCATTTTCACTGGAATCGGTATTAGCGTCTGAGATGAATGAGAGAGAGAAAGCGGCAGATTATTATCAGGGCTATTCTGCAATCGGAGACACACCGGTTATGGATGTGGAAGTGACAGATGCGATGGCACATGCCTGGGTGGAAGTATATATAGAAGGATTTGGCTGGAAAGTAGTAGAAGTGACACCAAGTAACAGCTTAGATACGGAGGAGAACAATTTCTGGGATGCATTTACAAGTGCCATGAATAACTTAGGAGCAGATGGAGACCAGACATCCGGGATATTAGGAGATCTGGATATGTCGAAGCTGCTTTGGGGCGTCTATGCAATCATAGCGGTAGTATGTCTCTTTGTGTTGTATCGCATGGGCGTCATTGTGGTGTGTAAGGTTATGCGGTATCAGAAGTGCCATCAAAACGATCAAAGAGAAGCTGTAGTTGCACGGTATGCGGATCTGTGTGATCGTATCAGATTGTGTGATAAGGCATTTGACGCATGCAAAAGCCATAGAGAACAGTTACAGTATATGAAAGACAAGTATGGTCTTTCTCTTGATGTAACTGTTTGCTGCGAAGAGATGGAGAAGATCAGTTACAGTGGGCAGGAGATCAGAGGTCAACAGCTGGTGGAAATGCTGCAGATGATACGACAGGTGAAGAAAGCAGTCTGGAAACAGGCAACATTTTTACAGCGAATCCGGTTGTGTAAGAGGTAGATATATGTGGAGAAGGATAGGAAAATGGCTGGCAATAGCAGGTGTGGTAATTGTATGCTGTGTCGGCATTGCGATGAAAATGGGCGGGCAATGGAACGTGGGGATTCATTGGAACAGTGGTGAAAGCAATGGGTTCGATAAGGGGATTTTAGTGGCGGATGATAAAGGAAAGGGACATCCACAGGGAAGAAATCTGACTGAGTTAGAGAGGAGAAGACAGGAAGAACAGGAAAGAGAACGTGCAGCGATAGAGCGTGTCTTAGACACGATGACGGCGGAACAGAAGCTGGCACAGTGTATGATACTTACCAATGAGAAGGACATTACAGCAGAGAACCTGCAACGGTATCAACCGGGAGGTGTCATATTTTTTGGTGTGGACTTTCAAGGAAAGACGTTAGAACAGGTGAGAACGCGTGTAGAATCTTTACAACAGTGTATGAGTATTCCGCTTTTCGTTGGCGTAGATGAAGAAGGGGGAGAGATCAACAGAGTAAAGGGATTGATAGGGGAGGAGATCCCTGTATTTGAAAGTGCAAGATTGTTATATACAAAAGGAAAGGCAAAGATTATAGAGGATACGGAGCAGAAAACAGAGCTGTTGCAACGTATGGGAATCAATCTGAATTTTAATCCGGTGGCAGATGTGGTAACAGATCCGGACGCTTATATGTATGACAGGAGTGCCGGTGATGATCCGGGGAAAGTGGCAGACTACGTGGAGACAGTAATAGCTGTAATGAAGGATAGAACGATGGGAAGCTGTCTGAAACATTTTCCGGGTTATGGGAATAACAGGAATACGCATACGACATTTGCAACGGATCATAAGAGTCTGGTGACATATCGGAAACAGGATTTTCTGCCGTATGAGGCGGGGATTGCAGCGGGAGCAGAGATGATCATGGTGTCACATATTACAATGGAATGCGTGGATGGGAATAATCCGGCATCATTGTCTTTAGCGGTACATAGTCTGTTGAGAGAGGAATTATCATTTGATGGTGTGATCCTTGCAGATGATCTCAATATGCAGGCGATTCTTAAGAAAATGTCATTAGAAGAAGCAACCGGAAAAGCACTTGCGGCTGGCAATGATATGATATTTTCGGCAGACTTTGGAGCCTCTATGAAAGGAGCAACGGATGCCTTGCAAAAAGGAGAGATTACGGAAGAGGAATTGAATGCGGCGGTAAGACGCATTTTACGGTACAAGCTGCATCTTAGATTGATAGAGATGGAATGAAAGTAATGTGCAAGGTGCAAAGCATTTGGTGCATGAGAGTGCGAAGTGCTTGCTTGCAAGGGTGAATTGTTAAATGTGATCATGAGTATAGCTCATGATATAATGAGCGCAAGAGAGCCAGAAAGCTGCTATCAGATATCTGGCGAACGGCGAATGACGATTACGATAGCTGCGATAGCAGCGGAGAGTAGCGAAGCTACGAATCGTGATATAAGGAGAGATAGAGATATGAATGACAAAATAAAGGATGTATCCGTTTCACAGAGACAAATCTACATATTATCGTTGTTGTCGCAAAATCCGAAAGGATATCTGGCAGAAGAGATCAGGGAGCGACTGCACCATTGGGACATTGATGTGACGAAACGTACAATTCAAAGAGATATTGATGAGTTATCGTTAAATTATGGAATTGGAGAAGAAGAACGGGCAGGTAAGACATATTATTATGCCGACAAATATACTCTTCAGAATGTCGATTTTACTATTGAAGATCTGGCATCGCTTGCATTTGCAAAGGAGATGTTAGGAACATATGAACATTTAGATATGGGACAGCATGCAATGGCGTTGATCGATAAGATTGTTGCCAATTCTGCATCACTGAATCAATTGCAGTTTGAGAAATTGTGTGGACATTTTCGCCAGGCAGGTGCGGATAAAAGATCGGTTGACACGGTAGACAGCCGGGTGGAGAAGCAGATCCAGAGTGCAATTGACAGCCAGAGTAAGATTCAGATTTCCTATTACAGTTTCTCAAGTGATACAAGCAGCCAGCGCATTATCCATCCGTATCGATTGTTATTATTGGACGCTTTTCTGTGTGTAGAAGGATATTGTGAACTGCGTAAAGAAGTGCGTCGATTCCGGTTATCCAGAATTCAGGATATCCGGATATTGGATGAACATTTTACAGATCAGGAACAGGAGCCGGATACTTTTTTAAATCTGTCAGGTGATAAGAAGGAAGAGATTGAATTTGTGTTTACCGGGGAAAGCGTCCGGTATGTGAAAGAATTTGAAACCAAGCGGGCGAACCGCTTAGAGGAACAACCGGACGGTCTGCATTTCTATCAGACGGCGGCAATTGCACCGGATGTGATCCGATGGGTTCGCGGTTTTGGACCGGAGGTTGATGTTCGTAAACCGGAGTGGTTACGGGAGCAGTTGCTACAGGAAGCACAGCAAAGAATACACCCTTGCACAGCCAGTAATGTAGGTTATATGGTACATGCGCGTCCGCCACTTACGCTGTGCAAGGGTAATAGAAAATAAAAAACGACAAGCATATGCTTGTCGTTTTAAAAACTGGGGTACAAGGATTCGAACCTTGAAATGACGGAGTCAGA
>USBM01000088.1 GCA_900552885.1 uncultured Clostridium sp.
AGGCAGATATTAAGAAAAAAACAGAGCAATTAGAAAAAATAAAAAATATAAGAAATTTTTTGACTTCTTTCAAGGATGGCTCACAAAAAACAATTCATGACATATCGTCAATTATGGAGGAAAAAGAAAAGCGAAAGAAAATGTACAAAAAAATGCTGATCGTAGGAATTCCTGTAGAAATCACAGGAATTGTAACTTTTGTTATTGGTATATTACAAGGAATTTGGATACCATTTTTTGTAACTACGGCAGTGTATACTATTTGTGCTGTCTTTTTAGCAAACTATTGGTACAAACGGATAGAGTATATTTGTCCGGAATGCCATACCAGATTTCAACCAAGGAAAATGGAAACTCTGTTGGCAAATCATAATCCAAAGATGAGAAAGTTAACTTGTCCTAGTTGTAGGAGGAAAATTTGGAGTTTGGAAGTATATAGAAAAGAGGTGGATGCATAATGGAAACAATTAATTTGAGTAAGAAACAATTTGTGATATACATGGCAGTCGCATTTGGACTAGCTTGGATTTTAGAAATGATAGCAAGTGTTTTTAGTAATAATGGAAATCAGATAGTGTTTACTGTTATAGTGATGATTACCATGTTTATGCCGTTCCTTGGTGTACTGGTAGCCAGAATCCCGCTAAAAGGTATGGGATGGGTACCACATTTAAAAGGGAAACTTCGTTATGTATTCTTTGCCCTTTGGATGCCGGCGTTATTAAGTATCCTTGGAGGGGTCTTGTTTTTTGTGATTTTCCCGGATACATTTGACTCTGAATTTATGACGTTAAGAGGTCTTTTAGAGGAAGCGGGAGCGTTGGAACAGTTCGAGGCACAGGGTATCACGATACCAATGTATCTGCTGATTACGTCTGTTCAAGCTGTGACAATTGCACCATTTCTGAATATGTTTGTCGCATTAGGCGAAGAGGTTGGTTGGCGAGGTGCACTGTATCCGTATTTGAAGAAAAAGTTTGGTGACACCAAAGGCCGTATTGTGGGTGGTGCAATCTGGGGTGCTTGGCACTGGCCGATCATGATTTTTGCCGGTTATGAGTATGGAAAAGAATATATCGGCGCACCGGTACTTGGGCCAATCGTATTCTGTATCTCTACTATTATGATGGGTATTTTACTTGATTATGTATATGAAAAGACAGAAACCATTTGGTTGCCATCCCTTATGCATGGTGCTATCAATGCATTTACCATCTTTGCATATCTGGTAAAACCTGAATATTCCAATATGGCAATTCTAGGTCCAGCATATATTGGTATTATCAGTATGATTCCAATGATTATTGTAGCAGTCATCATTTGCGTAAAGACGAAAAGGAATTGAGTATTAAAGAGATATTCAATCTCACCCACAAATTTCAGTTTGTAGAATTCAAAAATTTAATATGAAATGTGAGATAGAGCGTATGGAAATAATCCATACGTTCTATTTTTTTCCTTTTTGAAAAAAGTGATTAAAAAACTATTGACATTTTGTTACTGGTATTGCTCCTGTTGACTTTCGAATGGAAATTTCACGGTAAATGTAATACTTTCCTCTACACTCTCCGCTGTGATCGTTCCACCATGCAATTCCACAATCTCTTTCGAGATTGCAAGTCCTAATCCTGCACCACCACTTGCCGAAGACCGGGCAGAATCCAACCGGAAGAACTGTTCAAAGATGCGGGCTAACTTCTCCGGTGATATCGTCTTACCGTGATTCGATACCCGTATTACAATATTTCCATCCTCTATACCAAGCGACAAACGAATCGGCGTATTGGCATAACTGTAATTCACCGCATTCCGGATCAGATTATCAAATACCCGCTCCATCTTATCTGGATCACAGACAAATTCTACATCCGGCGCAATCTCCGACTGCCAGGTGAGCCCTTTCTCCTGTAAAACCGGAAGAAATTCACTCATGATTTGTTCTAACATCAGGCTTAGATCGATCCTCTCTTTGTCTAACTCAATCGCCGTCAGGTTAAATCTCGTAATATCAAAGAATTCATTGATCAGATCCTCTAACCGTTCTGCCTTTGTAAGTGCAATTCCGGTATATCTTGCCCGAAGTTCCGTAGACAATTGCGGTTCATCCTGTAATAAAGTCAGATATCCGATCACACTGGTTAGCGGCGTCTTCAGATCATGTGCTAAATATACGATCAGATCATTCTTCCGTTGTTCTGCTTCTTTCGCCGCTCTGGCATTGTGCAATGCCTGTTCTCTTGTCGCATTTAACTGTATCTGTACATCCTTCAGTGCCGGTGATAACCAGATCGTATCTTCCGGCAGCATGGCAAGCTGTTCCGATGCCTCTACTACTTCATCCAGGTAGCCAAGTGCACGCTTGAAAAATCTTCTTGTAATAACCGCCCACCCTACTGCAAACAGGATTCCTACAAATACATAGGTATGCTCATCGATCAGATTGAGCAATGGCCACAATGTATCGGTCGGATACCAGATTCTGGATTGCAATATCATATAAGACGCATAGATCACTGCAACCAATATCACACCATACACGATCAAAGCCAATATATACCCCCACATCAATCGTGTAGTTAGTCTGCCCTGTCCATATTGTTGTCTTTTCTTATGCTTCAATGGTATATCCAACCCCCCAGACTGTCTTTACGTATCGTGGTTTTCTCGCTGGTTCCTTCATCTTCTCCCGAAGTCTTGCAATATGCGCCATCACGGTATTATTCTGATCTAAGAATTTCTCACGCCATACCTGCTCGAATAATTCTTCCGAAGACACTACATTGCC
The DNA here is from genome assembly GCA_900552885.1 of uncultured Clostridium sp. Lineage (GTDB taxonomy): Bacteria > Bacillota > Clostridia > Lachnospirales > Lachnospiraceae > CAG-590. The sequence continues at coordinate 2,786 of USBM01000088.1, forward strand.
GCGCCTTTCACACAGATACCACAGAATATCAAATTCCATCGGTGTCAGGTTCAGTAATTCTCCATTCAATGTACAGCTATGACTGCTCTTTGAGATATGTAAGGAACGGATGTCAATGCTATCTTCTACCTCTTCCGCTCCATTATACCGCTTATACCGCCGTAGCTGTGTCTTGACTCTTGCTACTAACTCTAATGGGTTAAATGGTTTCGTAATATAATCATCTGCACCAAGGGTAAGCCCCATGATCTTATCCATGTCCTCTACTTTTGCAGTCAGCATAATGATTGGAAAATAATGCTGCTCCCGGATCCGCTTACAGATCTCAAATCCATCCATATCCGGCAGCATCACATCCAATACCGCAAGATCCGGTGGATTCGAAAGTGCACTTTCCAATGCTTCCTCTCCACTATAGAACTTCGTCACTTCGTAGTTATCATTCTGTAGATAGACCTCGACCAGATCAGCAATCTCTTTCTCATCGTCTACCACCAATATTCTCTCGCTCATTTTCTACTCCCATCTTCATAACATCTTCTACCATTCGTAATGATGTAATTGTCCTTCCATCTGAAAATGAGAAAATCCATTCTGTCTTAATGCTTCATACAATACGATTGCAACCGAATTGGATAGATTCAAGGAACGGATATGATCTAACATCGGAATCCGCACACAGGTTTCCTTATTCTCTAACAGAATCTCTTCCGGGATTCCGGCACTTTCCTTGCCAAACATAATATAGCAGTCTTCCTCATAATGCACATCCGTATAAGTCTGCTTTGACTTCGTCGTTGCCATATAGATCTTCGCGCCCGGATTCTTCTCTAAGAAATCTTCATAACTTACATATGTGGTCACATCTAACTTATCCCAGTAATCCATTCCCGCTCTCTTAATCATCTTATCATTGATCCGGAACCCCAAAGGCTCGATCAGATGCAGCCTTGCACCGGTTGCCACGCATGTCCTTCCGATATTTCCTGTATTTGCCGGCATCTCCGGCTCATGTAACACAATGTTGATCATGATATGTTCCTCCTAATCATTGTACCTACTGTTCTGCCCGCAACTCTTCCACAAATTCAGCCAGTCTTCCCACTGCCGTCTTCAATTCCTCTAACGAATATGCATATGAGATCCGAAGGAAGCCTTCTCCACAATCGCCAAATGCATCTCCTGGCACAACTGCTAACTTCTTCGCTTTCAACAATCTGGTTGCAAATTCCTCTGACGGAATGCCAAACTCCCGAATATCCGGAAACAGATAAAATGCCCCCTTCGGTTCAAAGCATGGCAGTCCCATCTCTTTGAAAGCATTGAGCATATATCGTCTTCTCTGATCATATGCCTCTCTCATATGTACCACATCTTTATCACAATCCCGCATTGCAACGATCGCTGCATACTGGCTGGTCGTCGGTGCACACATAATTGCAAACTGATGGATCTTGATCATCTGCTCCATGATCATAGCAGGGCCCATAGCATATCCTAATCTCCAGCCAGTCATAGCAAATGCTTTCGAGAATCCGCCGATCACAATCGTTCTTTCTCTCATTCCCGGCAAAGATGCAATACTCACATGATTCCCACTATACGTAAGTTCTGCATAGATCTCGTCGGAAATTACATACAGATCATGTTTGATGATCACCTCTGCGATCGCTTCCAGATCCTCTCTCGTCATAATCGCACCCGTTGGATTATTCGGAAATGCCATTACCAATATCTTGGTCTTATCCGTAATGGCTGCCTCTAACTCTTCCTTTGTCAACCGGAACTGGTTCTCATTCTTTAAGCTGATCGTTACCGGCACGCCGTCTGCTAACTGCACACACGGAAGATAAGATACATAGCAAGGCTCCGGAATGATCACTTCATCTCCCGGATTCAGCATCGCACGAAGTGCCACATCAATTCCCTCGCTGCCGCCAACCGTCAGCATGACCTCTTTCTTTGGATCATACATCAACTGAAAGCGTCTCTCATTATATTCACAGATAGCTTCCCGAAGCTCCAACAAACCGGCATTGGAGGTATAGAAAGTTCTTCCTTTCTCTAATGAATAGATTCCCTCTTCCCGGATATTCCACGGGGTATCAAAATCCGGCTCGCCCACGCCTAACGAGATTGCATCCGGCATCTCACTTACAATATCAAAAAACTTACGGATACCGGATGGTTTCATCTTAATCACCTTGTCTGATAATGGATTCCTCATGCTGTAACCACCAGCCTCTCATCCTTCTTATCCTGCTCCAATTTCGTACCATTTTCCTTATACTTCTTCAACACAAAATGCGTAGATGTACTAAGAACTCCTTCCATTGGTGCAAGCTTTCTGGCAACGAACTGTGCAACTTCTTTCATCGTTTTTCCTTCAATGAACACAGTCATATCAAATCCACCAGACATCAGATATAACGAAGTAACCTCTTCATAATTGTAGATTCTCTCAGCCACACGCTCAAATCCTTCTCCACGCTGAGGTGCAACCTTCACCTCGATCAAAGCCGTTACTCTCTCATCATCTGTCTTGTCCCAGTTAATGATCGTATTATATCCACAAATGATCTGTTCCTGCTCCATATCCTGAATCGTATTGATCACGACTGATTCGTCCATTCCAAGCACAACTGCAATATCCTTTGTGTCCATTTTTGAATTATTCTCTAATAATTTTAATATTTTCGTTCTGATATTCTTCATGTATTCTATTATCCTTCCTGTTCCTTTGGCTCATCTCATACATAATTCGTTATTGTAAGAATACTCTCTGCCAAATCATTGCAAAAAACACTCTTCTACACCGGAATTGGTTGTCCATAGAATACCGCATTCAATGCGTCTCCCTTTGGTGGCACCAAATAGCGTTCTTCTTCTCCAACCACTACAACCCGGTCTTTCTCCTTTGTTGTCGTCCCAATTACATTCGCCATGATTCCTGCCTGCATAAATGCATCCGTAAGTTCCTGTCCATTCTCTGTCACAAGCAGCATACTTCCCTGCCCATTCATCATATACGGATTGATATCAAAGTATTCGCTCACTTCTATAATCTCCTGCTTCACCGGCATCTTCTCTACCGCCAGCCTTGCACCACAATTGCACGCAGATAACAACTGCCACAATGCACCAAATACACCTCCATTTGATACGTCATGCGCAGCCAGAATGCAATTGAGGTTCTCCGCGACTGCAGCCTCAATTACAGAAAGCTCCGGCATCAATGAAGTTTCTTTCATGTAAGAAGCAGCCATTTTAACATAGCTTAGAGGATAACGTGTTGCCAGCTCTGCTTCTTTAAGCTTCGCTAAGATTGCTCCGCCATACAGACCAACCCACTTCGTCATAACAATATCCATGTCTTCCCGCACTTTCTCATGCTGATTCTTCCAAAGCACTGTACCATATGCGGTGATCGTAACCGTCGGTTGTACTACGGATGGCACCAACTCGGTATGTCCCGCCACAATATCTACACGATATGCCTCTGCCGATATGGCAAGACGATCCATAATTGCACGCAAGACCGCCTCATCACTATGTTCCGGCATCAAAATGGCAACGGAAATTCCATATGGTCTGCCACCTGCCGCTATTATATTGTTTATCGCATTATCCAATGCATACATCTCGTTCCCCGTATAACAAAAGGCAGTGGTGGCTATGGATGTTACCATGTTGCCAAGCACTGCCCCATCATGTCCAATTGCTGACCGAAATGCAATATCCTTACTGCGATATCGGATTGGATTCAATATGGAACGTTTCAATGTATGCTCCGGTAGTTTACCAGTCCGCATATCATTAACTCCTATTCGCTCTCTCCTGCCGCTTCACCAACCGGAGTATCTGTCGTTGTTGTCTCTGTTGTTGGTGCTTCTGTTACAGGAGCTTCTGTTGTTGTAGAATTATCCGTTGTATCATCTGAATCATCAGTATCATCATCTGAATCATCTTTATCTTTCTTCTTCACTTTCTTCGTGCCGATCTTAATCTTCGCACGCTGTGCCTGATAACTGCTCCGGCCACAATCTACAATATACTTTTCCGTCTCTTCTCCATCTACATATACATGTTTCCAAAGCTCTACATAATATCCGGTATGTGCTGCACGTACCGTCTCCTGTTTACCTTCTTCTAACTCATCTGTCTTCTCTTCTTCCGGTTCATCCGGTTCGATCGTCTTGACATCAATCGACTCAAATTCTATCGTACGGTTTGCATCTCTTGTCTCATGACCATAGATTGCAAAAGAAATCGTTCCGCCCCCCGCATATCCATCAATGTAGACCGGATATCCTGTATTATTCGTAAACTTGAAATTCATTCCTGCATTTTCTGAAATCGCTGCATCCATACCATGTTTTACATAACTGGCCGGAAACGTGTGTGGATAGCGTTCATTTACATCTAACTCTGCACGAAGTACCGCAAGGTAAAGAGTTGTAGACACCTGACAGATACCGCCACCAAGACCATCTACCAATTCAATCGAACCGTCATCACCTTTTTCATACTGTCCCGCATTCGCATATCCATTCTCCTCTGTAAATGGCAGTACCGTATCCAACATTGAAAACTGCTCGCCCGGCATCAATACCGTTCCACTGATCTTACTTGCACCGGTCGCAAGATTCTGGCACCGTGCAGTATTACCCTGACTGTATGTAGTAGAACCCTGGCCTAATACACTGTCTATCTTAGCAAAATCTTCTGACGTATAATCCGGATCTTTTTCATCTGTTACCGCATCAATCTTGATATCTTTCTGCTCCCATTCTGCTGTAAATACATCCTCTACTTTCTTGATCGTCTTATCCACATCAATAGAAGTTCCCACTTCTCCGCGGATGATATTGAACTGTCCGTCCGCTCTCTCAATGGATGCATTCTTTGCCGTCTGTGTAATATCACCCATATCGTTCTCTAACAGATCCTTTAACTTATCTTCATCAAACTTCTTCTTCGGAACTAAAACTACATTCTCTGCTTCTAATGCTTTGATCTCTTTGTAACGGCTTAAAATATTGCCTTGTCTTCCATAGTTAAATGCCTGATCTACTGCATCTTCGACAGATACGGATACACCAAGCTCATCTAATGTAACCGAATGACTTCCTACGCTCGTCGTAAAAGTCAGATTCAGATTATCAATTCCATCTATATACTTATCATATTCTTCCATTGCCTGGTCTTTGGTAAGCCCTCCAACATAGACACCATCTAAGTATACACCTGCATAGATCGTTGCATCTTTTGCGTTCTTAGCTTTGGCTGTATAAGCTGCAACTGCAACTGCTCCGGTAATCATCAATATTGCTAATGTACGTAATACTTTTGTCTTCTTCATACTTATCATTCCTTAATCTATATTCATTCTATTCTCAAACTTATACAGCACTCATTGTAACACAAACAAACATCTTTTCAACCCTTTCCGGAAATACTGTCAGAATTTACTAAGAATTTGACTTTGTGGTTTTAATTTTGTATAGTTTAATAAGATTATGTACTTTGTAACATAAAAAAAGATGTATGTAAATGGTTTTCAAACTTTTTTCACACACATCTTTTTATCGGATTCTGTTCCTATATTCTTAATATGAACACTAAAAGATTGCTGTTGTAATGACGC
>USBM01000089.1 GCA_900552885.1 uncultured Clostridium sp.
TCCCATGTATGCTCTGCCTTGTCACTTACCTCTCCACATTCACACTCTTTCCAGTGATGTGTCTTGTCACTCTTCCACGTTGTTCCGTATTCGTGGGCATGTGGCGGCTCCGGTGTCTCTCCCGTTGCCGGTATTACTTCTGTCCGGGTTACTTTACATGCTGTACAGGTATATGTCTTCTCTCCTGCTTCTGTCGCTGTTGCTTCTTTGGTTACTTTTCCTGCATCCCATGTATGTTCTGCCTTGTCACTTACCTCTCCACATTCACACTCTTTCCAGTGATATGTCTTGTCACTCTTCCACGTTGTTCCATATTCGTGGACATGTGGCGGCTCCGGTGTCTCTCCCGTTGCCGGTATTACTTCTGTCCGGGTTACTTTACATACTGTACAGGTATATGTCTTCTCTCCTGCTTCTGTCGCTGTTGCTTCTTTGGTTACTTTTCCTGCATCCCATGTATGCTCTGCCTTGTCACTTACCTCTCCACATTCACACTCTTTCCAGTGATGTGTCTTGTCACTCTTCCAGGTCTCACCGTAATCGTGTACATGTATTACTTTAACAGCTACGCTCACGATCACACCCTTATAGGTCGGATCATATCCTTCCACACCAGACCAGTCATAATTCTTGACATCATTTGGCTTGAAAATAACTTCATATGTACCCTCATTCTCAGGAATCGTAGTTGCGATCGTATGCCAACTATATGTGCCATCCTCTGATGTTGGAAGTACAATATCTCCTAATGTACCTCCTGCTTCTACTTCAAATACCGTCTTAGCAGGGACAAATGTGGTAACCTTCTTCGGCTGCACAACCAACTTAACCGTAATATTGGAAACCTTCTCGTACATCGTCTGATCGTTCGGTGTGTATTCCAGATAACAGGTATAAGCACCTGCATTTCCTACTTCATCCTCCATCTTCACACCATCTGCCCATGCAAATGTTCCATTCTCATCATCAGGAAGTACCACAGAAGCAAACGTATCGCCATAAATAGCAGTCAGCCCGGTTGGTGTTGTAAATTCCGGCGTACGTTTCTTAATTGCGATCGTTACTTCAACCGAAATGTTTCCATCTTCGCCCTTACGGTTATCCCAATTATAGTTTTCAGTATCCTTCGGGGTAAATATTGCGGTATATGTCTCTTTCCCGTTACCCGTGTTTCCTACCACTGTATCCGGATTCTGCCATGCATAAGTTCCGGCATTCCGAGCCGCTTTCAATGAGTAATCCGGCAAAGTAACCGATGCCAATGTATCTCCTGCCAAAGCCGTAAGTTTATCCGGTATCAATACCGTAGGTGTTCCTTTTTCAATCTTCGTAAACGTCAACGTAAACACGGCTGTTGTATGATTCCTGCCCTTGACCAGAATCTTTACCGTTTGTGCTGTATTACTTGCTCTTGAAGGTGTTCCACAGATCACTCCATTTACCAGTTTCAATCCTGTCGGAAGAGCGGTAGATGGATCCACCATGTAGGTAACAGTTCCCGTTCCCTCTGCGTCATCTCCTGATATCACAAGCTTTGTGAGATCATATACCGGAGCAGTTGACGGATACGTTACACCCACCTGTGCTGTATTGACCTCATCCGAATCCCTATCCAGTGTGATATTGGTTACACCCTCGAAATGCAATGTTACAATCATTGGTTCATAACCTGATGTTCCCATCCACTTACCACTTGTGGTTGTCTCCGTCATACCTGCACCGGAATCCGTTCCGTTATTATAAGTAATACTGCTTACCTTCTTTCCTGTTTCGTTCTTCGCGTCAACCTGCACATAGAACGTTTTCCCACCAAGCAGATACCGGTTGTCATCTCCGTCCACTCCGGAGACTTCCAGATCCTTTTCCGAACTATCCGTCACCTTAACGGATGATACATATTCTTCTATGTAATCCGTCTGCACCGCATAATAGATGGTCTGATAATTCTTCAGGGCTACTTTCATCTTTGGTTTGGTCGTCGTATAGATCTTACCAACCGATGTCATGTAAGTTGATACGCTGTTGTAATATGATTGTTTCAAACCTCCATAATTCACAATCTTACCAACATTATCTATTCTGCTTGCCAGCTCACAGACCGCATCCTCACGATTGATCAGCTTTCCAAGAGATTCTATCCGTAATCCAAAAGATGTCGAGCCCACAGCTCCAAAGCTTAATTCCCCGTAATTATCCAAAGTTCCATTGATCGTAAGCTTATCCCGACTGTTCCAGGTTCCATGATTCACAACTGTTCCACTAAGATCCGCCTTACCGGCACTCACCACCGTAACCCCTTCCGCAATTGTCAGTTTGGCATTACTGTATGTAGTAAATTTATCTGCCTCCAGACTTTCTTCAAGTGTATAGGTTCCATCCACTTCAACCGTTCCATTCAGATTAACATAAGCACTGTTGCTGATTATTGATGAACCATTCGTCTCTCTCAACGATACATTTGCCTTACCACCTGTATGAGGTGCATCTAATTTGATATTATTCGCTTTGCTTCCAAGCACTGCCATATATGCATTACCGCCGATCTTCGTTCCGTCCGGAATTGAAACATTCAGATCTGCCACCTGGCTTCCCCGTAAGAATGCGGGAGACCAGCTCGAATTGTTTGAGGATGCCATCACGCCTTGCTTCCACTCTACATTCATATTGCCTGCAATTGTTGCATCCATAGCAAACGCACTAATATTAATCGGATTCCATTGCCCATTGATAGTATACTCTACATTGCCGGAAACTTTCGTCTTATATACGCCTTGGAACGATGCTTTTGCACCGGAAAATCTTCCATTTCCATCACTTCCAACAGTGGCAATAATATCTTTGACCGTTCCTTTATATGTGACTGCCATACCATACTCGTCACCACTATTTGTATTATAAAACCCTGCCTTATCTCCAAAACGGAAACATACCTGATCCACATTCTGTGGCTCGTATGCTGCATAGACTCTTCGGTTCAGATCTCCGCCTTGTACATCCAATGTAACATTCTTTGCATAAGCATATTGTGCGGCAGTCGTATTACTCTTAATGCTCCCACCCTTTACATATACCGCAACGTCACTATTTAACCGAACGATCTTATTCGACTCGCCATACACACCATACAGGCCATTCACTGTACCACCATACATATAGATGCTGATATTCCCATCTACTTTACTCTCGCTTGCCTTTGTACAACCACAAATAGAATAACTTGACAAAGCAAGCTCTGTACTCTGATTCATCTGCAATGCGTTTGTATTATCTGCAATTCCGTCACGATCATCATCCAGATAAATGGACGTCTTTGTCGTATCGCCGACCGCCTGACGTATAACTACGGATGTTCCCTGCAGATCAATCGTGTAACCACTTATTTTAACCAGCTTATTAATATCCCGCTGCGTCATCTCGCTGCTTACTGCGATATGCATCTGCACTTCCGTCGTCGTTCCATTCCGCCCGGTCACAATAAATGTCACATCACTATCCTTCGCATCAGCAGCCACCGTACCGATCAGTTTTCCTTCTGACAAAGATAACCCTGCAGGAAGTTCAGAACCCGGCTGTAATTCGTATACCATATCCTGTCCATACGTACTTGTTGTATCATTGGATATCACCAGATTGTTCAGATCATATAACGGATCATCCCTTGTATATTCTCTTGCAATTACTGCCGTAGGATCCGCAAACGCCTTCTGTGCACTGATCTGTATCGGCTGATAGCTTAAATGCAATGTCGTTGCCTTTCGCGGCATCCGGAATGTATAACTATTATTCCCCATCTCAACAAGCTTATTGTCATTCACGCTAATATATGGTACATAGCCCGGTACATCCGTAGCCGATACACTACAGTCTGCTCCAGCCCACCCAAACAACATAACACTATCGCCTACCGTATAATACCCCATTGTATTATTGTCTTTTTTAAGACTCGTATTCTTCAAATCACACTGAATATCTACAGGATAATACACCTGATTAAATGCGTTATCTTCCGGAAGTAATGTTCCCCTTATCACAAGAAATCTTCCATAATTATCAAACGTCCCCGTACAGGTATATGTCCCTTTGTTATACACATATCCGCCATTATCAATAATCGTCTTCCCGGTCTTAACTTCTCCATTGTTATAGAAATAAGCCAACTGTTGAACATACAACAGACCATTGACCGCTAACTTGCTCCCTTCTGAAAGGGTACACTTAGCATTCTTATTAATCCTTATACTTTCTATTTCTATATTCTTTGACAACTTATAGATTCCGTCAATCGTAACACCCCCTTTTATGTCCTGATACCAACCATCACAGGTAACATTATTACCATATGTCATATTCACCACTTTATAGGTTGCATCACCGGATATGCATAACGCCATGGTTCCGGCAATCTCGGCATCTTCTGCCATTGTTATGCCTCCGGATACCTTGCCACCTGTCATCTGCATCTTTACTGCATCCGTTTCTGTCTTGACCGATACATCTGCATTCTCTACGACAGTAATACTCTTTACCGTACCACCTGTCATCGTAAGCTGTAACGGTCTGCGGATCGTTGCCCCTGTGATTCCATATACTGTATACGCAGACAGATCACCGGAATATGCCGGTTCTTCAAAATCTGCCACACCATCTAAATCATCATCAATATAAACTGCTGTCTCTTCTCCATTAGCAGCAATTACAACCGAATTGCCCTGAAGGTGCACTTCCTGCTTCTCAGCATCCACCCGGATACGTCCTTCCTGACTTCCCGTACCCTCTCCTGTCTCTGTTACTTTAATTACCAATGAAAGATCTGCGGTCGAACCATTCCGACCGGTTACCCGGATCACTACCTTACTTCCGGTCTCATTCAGCACTGTCGGTGTACCATAGATCTTTCCATCTGCGAACTGCAATCCTTCCGGCATGTTACTTTGTTCTTCTACCAATGCATATGTCAATTCTCCTTCTTCCCCATCATTGGAAATGATGACATCTGCCATATCATACAAAGGTTCTTCTGCCGTTGTAGCCTCATTTAACTTCGCGATCGGATCCGGAGCAGACTTTCCTAATGAAATCTGTGTTCCGGCAAAATCCATACGGATTGCAACCGGTTCTGCTGTCATTGTATACTTGTAAGAATTGTCGGTTGTTCCCGCTGCCATATTGCTATAATTCTTATCGGATTCCTTCTTTGCATAAGCGCCCTGCAGTTCATAGCCTTTCTTAGCCGTTCCGGTAACATAAATATTGTTACCCACCATGCCAAATTTCACATCTTTGCACAGGCTCAGCGTATTCACTCCACTCCAGGTAAGTGTACCCGCTTTTTCTTCATATTCAAATGATACCGGATAATAGATGCATTGCAAATTCTCCGTTGAAGTAAGTGTTCCACCATTCATATAGAATGCACAATACTTTCCATTATTTAGATTTATCTCTCCATCTAATGCTCCTTCCACCAGACACTTGGTTCCAGCGGTTACATAAAAATATCCATTCTCATCTACTTTCATCGCAGCATCCTTGGAAACATGTAATAATGTTCCGTTACATGTACGAATATTCTTCGCTGTTACATCTTCTGTAATAAGACAATATCCGGCATAATACCGATCTCTATCCAGATCTAATTGTAAACTGCCTGTAGTGTCAACATCCTGAAAATCAGCACATCTATTATCAACTGTATATGTACCATTCAGTGTACAGGTATCTGAAAATCTCTCCATAATCTTCCCGGAGCCATAGACAGAATTGGAGATTTTCCATGTCGCATCCGGTTTTCCAAATACTGTACTGTCAGCAGTAAATGCAACCTGTTTACATAATGTATTACTACTATTTATTGTAACCGGTGTAACCGCATTGGCGTAACTGCCACCCTGCAACTGTATTGTTGTTTTACCCAACGCTGTTGTCTCATATATTCCATAAAGTTGATTGAAATTACAATCCTTTACAACAACATTTGCAGATCCTTTAATTACACCCGCTGTATATCCTGAATATATTGCATAAAATACACCGTAATCAGATGACGTTCCATCCGGCATCTGATCCCCATCACAGTTCATAACAAGATTGCCCTGAATGGCTTTGAAACGATTCAATCCATAGAAAGTCGTTGCCTTATTACCGGAAGTTGTGACCGTAACATCCTGATCAAATACACCATCCTGAATTGCAATAATCGTACTGCTGCTGTCAATGTCTTTCAACGTGACTACACAAGTTCCATTCACACTTGTTCCATATATACCATAACATTCACCAACGTCTATACCTGTCACTGTAACGGAACAATCTCCCCCGATCTTATGTTGAGAAGCATTGCTATTACAGCTTCCATAGTTACCTCCCTCAATCTCAGCAATTAAAGAACCATCAATCTGACAATCACCATTAAACACATTCATTGTACAAGAAGTATATCCGGATGTCTCCTGCTCGGAGTTGTGCACCTTGAATTCACAATCACCACCGATTGTACCTTCAAAACCACTGATTCCCCGATAACCATTAATCTTAACAACTGCATTTGATATATCTATGCCATCACTTTCTTCCACGGCATAACGTCCAATCAATACTTTGGCATCCCCGCCAACATTTGACCCAATTGTTCCTTGCAGACTTTGAATACATCCTTTTTTAATCCGTAGGATGACATCTCCCTTTACTGCAGAGCTGCTCACACCACAAACATTTCCCCAAGTTCCATCCGTATAGTTGATTACCAGATTGCCTTCTACTGCATAATCATATCCACTCGCCCTGCCTTGTACTCCGGTCAGAGAATCTGTGCAAGATCCTTCCAGCAACCCATGTACATTCATTGTAACATTCTTTCTGGCAACAGCAGAACGAATTCCCATAATTCCAGGACCACCTGTTACACTGGCGTCCGAAGCTATATTCAAAATTATATCCTCATCAATCACGGCATTATTCTGAGCCAGTATCACACCGCATGTCGCATCAGTATGGTCAATGTCAAATGTTATTCCACCATTCAGGTCAACCGCACCGTCCACAGCATACCAGATATTCGTCTTACACCGTTGCTCACCACCATCTATATCGATATCTACCGATCCCATTATCTGCATTCTGGTGGAAGAACCCGAAGAAGGATTCGTAATACCCTTAATCTCACCCTTCACCTCTACTCCATTCACCACATCCAGATCAACGACCTTGCCCGTTGTGTCTGCCATTGTTACCGTTCCCCCGGAGATTCCGGTTAAACTTCCCTGAATGTTTCCTCCTTGAAGCTCCACCACAACAGCAGTTGATACGCCTTGCCCGGTAACAACATTTGCCCCATTCATCGCACAAATAGAACCAACGCTTCCCTTTTGTAACGTGACTTTTATCGCCGGCTTAGTGGAATCTGTTGCATCTACTTTACCGCCCTGAACACCATATATCGATCCACTTGTTTCTGAATTAGACCGTGCAATTTCCATATCCAGTGAACCGATCACACAACTCTGCGCACCATATATCTGTTCCTGCTTTCCACTGTTGATATGTACCTGTACCTTGTCCACTGTACTGTCGCCCATTGCACCAAAGCAAGTACTTACATTACCATTCACCTGCATATCCACCGATGATACTTTACTATTAAATGCGCCACATGCCATAGAAAGATTATCTGTCTGCAGATCAATTGTAACCGCCGTCTCTTTCTCTGTCTCCAATTGTCCCTTATACACGCCATAAATGACAGAATGCTTTGTACCTTTTACCGTAATACGAATCGGTGTCGTAGAAGATGTTCCATACAATCCGTATACCGGACATCCCGTTCCCTCTTCATCCGACTCTCCACCTGTAGATCCGGAAAAAGAGACTTTCTCTTCATCCGAATCAACCTTGCCATTACGATTCTTGTCAATGTAGAAATTCCGATACTTAACCGATTCTCCAGCCTCTGCCGGCACATCCTCAATGATAACCGAGTTACCATGCAAATTAATAAATTGAATATTCCCACTGTCATCTAACTCATAGGTAACTCCTTTACTTAGATCCTCCTTGGGAAGTGTATTCTCTGCCGCCCGAACCGGTAACATCCTGCCTCCCATCACAATTCCTGCAGCCAGACAGAATATTGTCCCAACTGCTAATAATTCTCTTCTCCTTCTCATAGATACCTCCTCATGTGTAGAACACGTTCAACGATATTATGTCTATCATACGTCATTTCGTCATACTGCACAATCAGAAAGTTAGTATTTGGAGATTTTCGTCATTTTATACAATTTCTTTTGGGAATAAATGCAACTCCGGTTTCAAAAAAACTGCAAGAACAAACGTTCGCCTGTTATTTAATAGAATTCATGTTTTTAGGCTCACAGGATCAGACACCGTTGTCGTTAGAAACGTGTACCGCAAGGCACACATTGAAAAAGCCC
>USBM01000090.1 GCA_900552885.1 uncultured Clostridium sp.
TCCGATGTTGACGAAATAATGGCAAAAACTCCCAATACAGTTCATGAAATTCAAAAAGTCCCGGGAGATGATAGTATGCGGTTTTCTTTTTTTATTTGCTTATTTTTTAATATATTTTATTATAATAAGGAGGAATACTATGAGTAAGACATTTGATGAACTGACGATTGCGGATGACTTCATGTTTAGCAAGGTAATGCTGAATGAACGATTGGCAAAGCATTTTCTAGAGGTAATATTGGGGTGCCGGATTCACTCGGTTACATATCCAAAGTATGAGCATTATATTAATGTCCGCTATGACGCAAAGAGCATCCGGTTAGATGTTATACTAGAGGATGATAAACATACGGTATATAATTTGGAGATGCAGACGGCAAAGCTGACCGGGTTAGTCAAGCGTAGCCGTTATTATCAGGATCTGATCGATCTGGATCTGTTGCAAAAAGGCGCAAAGTATGATGAATTGAATCATAGTATTGTAATATTTATCTGTACCTTTGATCTGTTTGGTAAGAATCAATGGATCTATCGATTCTACAATGTGTGTCAACAGCTGCCGGAACTCAAGTTACAGGATGGCACGGAGAAGGTGTTCGTGAACACAATGGGAGAGCTTGGGGATGTAGATGAGGAATTTAAGCAGGTAATGCAGATATTTAATGGTTTGCAGGCAGAAGGAGATTTTGCAGAGGAGTTACAACAGGAAGTTGAACGGGTCAAGTTAAGCGAAGAATGGAGGCGTGAGTATATGACGTTACAGGTTTTGCTGGATGATACGAAAAGAGAGGGATATAAGGAAGGTCATAATGCAGGATTGATTGAAGGATTGAATGAAGGATTGAATGAAGGTGACTGGAGACGTTTAATTCATCAAATCTGTAGAAAGCTACAAAAGGGAAAGAACATTCCAGACATTGCAGATGAATTAGAAGAGACCGAGGATGTAATTGCAGATATTGTAGCTGTCATAGAACAGTGCGGAACAGATTGTGATGAAGAGCTGATCTGTAAGAAAGTATTAGAGACACAACAGGAAAAGTAAGAGGGAACAGAGATAATAACAGTAGGGAATCCATTGTGGATAACCTGCTGTTATTTTTATGTCTTGGTAGATTATGACATTTCAAAGGTAGTATATGCCGGAACACCCAAATAAAAAAAGGATTATGCTAAAATCCAATCAACATATTTACATATGAAATGCAAGGAGAAAAGGGAGAAAAAGATGAAGGTATGTACGAATTGCAAGAAAGAATTGCCGGATGACGCAGTGTTCTGTGATAATTGTGGAACCAGAGTGGAGGAGGTAAAAGAGATTGTTGCGAAGAAAGAGAAAGGCAACCATGGTTTATTCAGAAGAGGGATTCTGATTCTTGGAGTGATAGTGGTTGTGGCAGGTGTAGTGTTAGGAGTGATTCATTTTGCGGGCAGGAATACGGATGTAAAAGGAAATGCAATCTGCTTTGTGAGTGATAATGAATTAATGCTTCTGGATCAGCGGATGAAAGAAACGATTACACTTAGTAAGAATTATATTCAGTCTCTATATGCAAATAGTGAGGATGATGAAGATGAGAATAACGAGGACGATACCGATGCTGTAGGCGTTTATGAAGATGAGAATAATGAGAACGAGGCATATAAGCAGAACAGCATAATTAAAGAGTCTATCAATAGCATTACGACATACAGGGATGAGAAGCGTGTGGTTTATCCGGATAAGCTGATTTGTGTTCCGCAAAATACAAATGTAGAGAGTTACTCATTATATTATCGTATGTTAAAAGGGGATAATACCGATCCGGTTAAGATCGATTCGGAAGTTACAGGTGAATATCAGGTGGTAGATAACGGTAATAAGATCGTTTATCAGGCAGGTACGGATCTGTATATGTATGATTTCAAAGAAAAGAAAAAACTTGCAAAAGATGTTATGGAAGAGAGTATGTGGCAGGCTGCGGAGGATGGAAGTAATATCAATTATATATCATCGGATGGAAAATTATATCAGGTAGATGCAGATGGAACGGAAAAGAAGATTGCGTCCGGCTTGACAAGGGATGATGAATTGGGTAAAGCGGAGAGTCTGTATAAGGCCGATCCGGATCAATTATATTATACGGCTACTGTGGAAGAAGAGATAAATATTGCAGATTATATAGAAGATGATCTGGAACCGCTTGCAGAAGTGACAGAGCCGGAGTGCCCGGATGAGCCGGAAGAGGTTTATTGGGATGACTATGAAGATGATGCAGATTACGAGAAAGCATATAAGAAGTGGGAAAAGGAATATAAGAAATGGGAAGAGGAGAAGGAAGCATATGATGAGGCCTATGTGACCTACGAAGTAGCAGAGGAAAAGCAGGAGAAACGACAGACTTTCTGGGATACCGTCAAAGAAATGAAAGTAACGGTGGATATAGTGACATTGTACTACTATGACGGAGAACAGGTGCAGGAGCTGGGATCGTATGCGACTGAGGGGGAACAACCGGATATGCTGGGAGATGCTGCGTTTTTTAGTGCAGTATTGGATCAAAGCAGGATCGATAAGTTAAAAGCATCGGATTATTTTGGAGATGATGTGGATGTGGATGAAGAGGATGATGATGTGTATACCACATTGGAATCAGATGTAGTGGAGTTGTTTGGACGTGGAGAAGTTGAAAAGGCTTGTTGGATTGTTGACGGGAAGTGCTATGATCTGGGTCTGTATATGAATGAAGTGTCGGCATTCTATGCAACAGTGAAAATGAATGGTGTTATCTATCTGCAGGATGAGGAATTGAAACAGATTGAGCTGGCAGATGGTAAATTACAGGAACCGGTTGTTTATGACACAGGGGTTACCGGGATCGCTTATGTTACAGAAGTGGACTCTGATGAGACAAAGAATCTGTGTTATTGGAAGGAAGATGCTTTGTATATTAACAAGAAGAAGGTGGAAGGAATAACGGATGCAGAAGATATAGAGCTAGAATGGATTGATGATGGAGTGCTATATTACTATCAGGATATAGATAAGAATAACGAAGACAATGAGACAGGAACCTTGTGTGTCTATAAAGATGGCAAGACGAAACAGATTGCATCCGATGTAAAATTGTATTCTCTGCAAAAAGAGGCAGATGGTCGTTTCTATTACATGAAAGATTATGATAGTGATGGGCAGGAAGGTGTTTTGTGTTATTTAGAGGATAATGAACCTGTCGTGGCAGTAGAAGATGTACATGAGTATTGTGTTACGGAGAATGGTAGTATTTATTATCTGAAGAATTATGATGAGGTGAATTACACCGCGGATCTTTATTTGCATGAGAAAAAAGAAGAAAAGCTGATCCAGTCGGATGTGCAGGGCGCAGCACTTCCACAGTGGAAGTAAGATGGTTCATCAGGTAATACACATATTATGAGAATGAAGCAAAGCGGAATATAGAATAGCGTGTAAAGCACGAAGCAGTTGTACGTTTTAAAGGAAGAACGAGGAGGAATAAAACATATGAGAAAATCAAAACTAATAGGAACAATACTTGTTGCCTGTGGCATGTTGCTTGCAGGAACGATGGGAAAGCCGGTGATAAGTTGTGCGGCGGGAACAGATAATGTGGTAGAGAGTGATGTACAGCAGCGTGGTGCTGCGGTGGATCTGACAATTTCCAGTGCAAGGGAATTAAATGAGTTTGCCCAGAAGGTGAATAATGGGAATAATTATGAAGGGATGACGATTAAGCTGACTAATGATATCGTATACGATGGAGTGACGGTGAATAACTATACACCGATTGGTATAAACAATCATTATTTTAGGGGAACTTTTGATGGAGACGGACATACGATCTCCGGTATTATTGTGTCAAGTCAGTCATATGTGGGGTTGTTTGGTTTATTGGAGGGAAATGTCCAGAATGTAACCGTTAAGAATTGTTCCTTTGAAGGAGGCGGTGGTGGTGGAATTGCGTATTCCCTAAGTTCCCAAAATTCCGAGGTTAAGATATCTAATTGTCAGGTGATGGATTGTATAATAAAGATGGAGAAAGAGGCAGGCGGTATTGTTGCAGAGGTGAATAGTAATTCGATGGTTGTAAACTGTTTCACGAATAGTAAAGTATCGGGTAATGGTCGTTTTTCTGCTGCAACAGGAGGTATTGTTGGCTGTAGTAAAGGTAAGATATATAATTGCAGCAATATAGGAAGTGTCACAAATTATGAGGCATCCAATTATTATAGGCGCTATGCTGGGGGAATCTGTGGTTATTTGGACTATAATACAGCAGAAATCCAGAACTGTTTTAATGCCGGTGCTGTGTCCGGCATGGTAGGAAGCGTTGGAGGCATTGGAGGTATTGTAGGATATGGCAGTGTGGCAACAATCGTGGCAAATTGCTATACGGCAGAATCAGCCTGTGCAACTAATTTTGGAGCGATGAATGGAACAGAGAGAGGATGTAAAGCCTATTCGGATGCGTATATGCGAGGCGGGGAATTCCTGAATCTTATGAATAGCAATCGGGGAGCAAATGGAGCCTGGGCAGCATGGGAAAAACGCGCGGAATCCCCATATCCGGTTCCGGCAAAGGCTGTTTCAATCACGAACTACAGTGCGTCTTTGGCATCCGGGGATATTGTATATACAGGCGAGGAACAGAAGCCGGCAGTTGTTGTTGCGAATGGTAGCACAACCTTAGTGCAGGATGTGGACTACACGGTAACTTATGAGAATAATGTAAATGCCGGACAGGCGGCGGTAATTGTCAGAGGCTGTGGAAGGTATATGGGTGACGTGACGTTACCATTTACGATACAAAAGGCAGATACTGTGATCAAGTTCAAAGCACCGGGAACGAAAGTGTATAACACGTATGGATATACAACAAGTCTGGGAGCAAAGATTGAAAAGGGGAATGAAAAAGGAAAGTTAAGTTATCAGTCATCGGATCAGAGTGTAGCAACCGTATCGGATGCAGGTACGATTCATGACGAGGGTGTTGGTGCCACTACAATAACGATTACATGTCCGGAATCAGATAATTATAAGGCTGCTACGGTATCTACAGTATATACGATCAAACCGGGAAAGCAGACGGCATTTGTAAAACGTTCTGGCAAGAAAATGCGGGTATCTTGGTACAAAGTATCATCCGCAAGTGGTTATCAGCTGCAATATGCTGCAAAGAAATCATTTAAGAAATGTAAGACGATCACGATCCGCAAGAAATCAAGGACAAAATACACAATTAAGAAATTAAAACGGGGCAAGACATACTATGTCAGAGTGCGTACCTATAAGAATACAAATGTGAATGGTCAGCAGACAGTCGTAACGGGAGCGTGGAGCAAGGCACGCAAAGTTCGGTAAACACGAAAAACAGTATGGATGAAATACGCATGGAGGAAACAGTATGTATTGTCGAAAATGTGGATATAAGAATGAGGATGACGCAAGGTATTGCCGAAAATGTGGAACCTATATCTGGGTAGAAGAACCGGTGAAAGAGCCAGTTAAAGAAGAAATATCGGAAGAACCGGTGGAAAAAAAGACGATGTTACCGGAAGAACCAATACAGCCGGAAGAACCAATACAGCAGGAACAACGGACAAACGTTTCGGAAGATAAGCAGGAGAAACCGGCAGAAGAAATGCAGACTCCGGGAACAAAGGAGAGGGAAGAATCACGGGATAAGAAGGAACAGGAAGCAGAAGATAAGACGGAAAAGGGTAAGGTGCCACAGAATATGTGGCAGCCGGATGAGCATTTAGAACCGATTGAAACAAAGATAGATGGAACAAAAGAAAAATCCCATGTCCCGGCAATTGTGGCCTGTGTCATTGGCATTATTGTTGTGATTGGTCTGATCATAGCTTGTGTGTGGAAACAGAAACATCATCCGCAGGATATAAATGAGACAGATAAAAGTTCGGAGGTATCAACAGAGATTGTAGAGACAACTGCGGCGACAACAGAGCAGACGATAGATATGTCTTCCTATCAGGCACAGTTAGATCAATGGAAAGCACAGTTTGCGGCTTATACGATGACAGCGGCTACGCAGCCAACATATGATGCAACGGTGGCACAATATGAGACTGCTATTGCCGGACAGAATGTGGATAGCTGTAATCAGTGCGAGGCAACATTTACTTCCTTGTTTGAACAGGTAAAGCAGGAAAATTATGTAATAACGGTACGCAGAAATTATTATGCGGGTATCTTGGAAGAACTGCACTTGACAGGTACACTGTCAGAAGACCCGGATAAGAGAATAGTAGGAGTTGGTGAAGAAGGCGAGTATGCAATTTTAGATATAGATGCGGATGGGAAAGAAGAACTTTTGTTGAAGGCCAATTGTGAGGCGATAGTAAATGTAGGTGAGTTTATATATGAATATAACATCGAGGAAGATACATTTCATAATGAACTATATTCATACGCAGGAAATCAATATTATTCAAATGGTAGAGTGATTGAAAATAATTTATTTTCTCATGCAGAACGTATATATGATTATAATGCAGAACAGGATACGTATGAAATATCAGATTTGGCAAGTATGATTGCACAAGATGATCCAAATGTAATGATAGATTTTCCGGAAGCTGCTGACAAGGATGGAGATGGAATAGTATATGGCGTTGGAATGATGGATGAGACAACATATTGTGATGAAGCTGATAAGGACGCTTGGCTGGCTGGAAAGATAGAAGGTGCAACCGAGCTTGAGATTCCATGGAAGAAGATTGTCGATGAGGAATACCGGGAATATGCGAAAGCATACAGTGCGATGATGTTGGAGAATGTGAAAGCACATTTGCAGGAAGGTCAAAATGATATCGGCATTTCCTACATAGAAGGAGGCGACAGTTGTGAGGCGGCAGAGACCATGTTGTCTTCTGTTATGGCGGTTTCCTATGATGACGAGTCGGGAGATATGGTGATCGGTTATTTGGATGGAAAGGAATTCTATATTGGAAGCAGGGAAGATGCTACCGGAGTGATATATCAGAAAAAGGCAATCGACAACTTGACTTTATTAGGGCTTTATCCGGGAATGAAGAAAGAAGATGCGGTTGCACTGATTAAAGAATATGGATTCCACAAATTTTCAGATCATGCATATTGTACCGGAGACGCATTTGGAAGTTATGTCATTTATCTGGATTGTAAGAAGGGAAAAGTGAAGAGTATTCAGTTGAATCCGTTCTGCGGTTTTGCGGGATAGGAGTAATTGCCGGAAAAAGTATCGTGTTCGTACAAAAACAGACAAAATATTCAAAAAAAATTAGGAATACTGTCTATATATTTATTTACGGCTTGGTGTTATGATAGGTAACGGAAAAATGCCGTTTAAGACAATGCATAATAAATAAGAAAGAACATTGTGAGGGTGAGCGGCAAAGAATAAGGAGGATTTAGTGAAATGACGTTGGCACAGATTTTAGCAGTGCTTATCTTTGTTGCAATGTTCGTACTGATCGTCATGGACAAGATCGAGCGTCAGATCGTTACTTTGGCATGTGGTGCATTAACATTGATCTTAGTATTTGGTGTTGGCATGCATAGTATGGATGCGATTCTTGAGACATTGAATGTACGCAGCATTTTCACACCGGGCTTCTGGTATGCAGTTGGTGCAGAGGAATCATCTTCCGGTATTAACTGGGCAACAATTATATTCATTGCAGGTATGATGGTTATGGTAGAGGGTATGGCAAAGGCAGGATTTTTCCAGTGGTTATGTATGCGACTGGCAAAGCTTGTTAATTATAAGCCGATTCCATTGTTTATTGTATTTATGGTAATGGCGGCAGTACTTTCTATGTTTATAGATAGTATTACGGTTATCCTGTTCTTAGCAGCAGTTACCGTGGAGCTTGCAAAGTTGTTACATATTGATCCGATCCCGATGATCTTGTCAGAGATCTTTTGCGCGAATTTAGGCGGTTCTGCAACCATGTGTGGTGATCCACCTAACATTATTATCGGTACATCATTGGGATACACTTTTGGGGATTTCTTAACGAATACCGGTCTGATGGCAGGCATTGCTTTGATCGTTGTGATCATTTATTTCTTCCTTGTATATCGGAAAGAATTGATTCAGGAGGAAGGTCAGGGTGTGGATCCATCTTCTATTCCGGATCCGAAGGAAGCAATTACGAATAAGAAAGATGATATCTTAAGTTGTGTG
>USBM01000091.1 GCA_900552885.1 uncultured Clostridium sp.
CCAAGCCCACCTCTGCAATGAGATTTAAGCAATGATATGAAAACATAGGTAATTCCTCCTTTATGATTTATGCATTTTCTTCTTCAAACTTTTTCATAAATGCTACCAGTGCCTCGACGCCTTCTTTTGGCATCGCATTATAAATCGATGCACGCATGCCGCCAACACTGCGGTGTCCTTTTAAGTTCTCAAGACCTGCTGCTTTTGCTTCTGCCACAAATTTTGCATCCAAATCAGCATTTCCTGTGACAAATGGCACGTTCATAAGGGATCTGTCTTCCTTGCGTACGGTTCCCTTGAAAAGCTTGCTTTCATCTAAGAAATCATAAAGAATGGCTGCCTTCTTCTCGTTGTGGATCTTCATTGCCTCTAATCCACCCATCTCTTTTACCCATTTGAACACTTTACCACAGATATAGATACCATATGCCGGTGGTGTGTTATATAAAGAATTTGCATCTGCCTGTGTCTTGTATTTCAACATAGTTGGAGTACCCGGTAATACATCATCTGTGATCAGATCCTCACGAATGATTGCAATAACAACACCTGCAGGTCCTACATTCTTCTGAACACCAAAGTAAATAAGACCATAATCTTCCACATTCACTGGCTGAGACAAAATATCAGATGACATATCTGCTACTAAGATCTTACCCTTTGTATTCGGAAGCTTCTTGTAAGTGGTTCCGTAAATTGTATTGTTATGGCAGATATATACATAATCTGCATCATCATCAATATCCAAATCGCTGCAATCCGGAATATAGGAAAAAGTCTTATCTGCAGAAGATGCAATTGCTTTTGCATTACCATATCTCTTTGCTTCTTCAAAAGCCTTCTTAGCCCACTGTCCTGTAATAATGTAATCTGCAACACCATTTTTCATCAGGTTCATCGGAATTGCTGCAAACTGCTGCGACGCACCACCTTGTAAGAACAAAACTTTGTAGTTGTCTGGAATCTTCATTAAGTCTCTCAAATCCTGCTCTGCAGTCTGAATGATCTCTTCAAAAGCTTTGGATCGATGACTCATCTCCATAACACTCATTCCGGTTCCGTTGTAGTTTAACATCTCGTCTGCTGCCTGTTTTAACACAACCTCTGGCAATACAGATGGTCCTGCTGAAAAATTGTACACTCTTTCCATGTCATATCCTCCTATATGTTCCTTATACTACTTTCTGTCTGCCCTTCCGAAATACCATTTCTTCTTACAGACATTCAAGTCTTTTATAATATACTATACGTGCGATCCGAATATGTCAAATCGCACGTTCGTATTTCATTAGTTTGCATCCACGTATGGCTTACGATTCTATATTATTTCTCAAGGTCTTCCTCAGAGAAACAGGTTGAGATTGGCTGACCGGCTGCAACCATAGGCCATACCTTATCATCCTCATCGATCTGTGCATCAATCACACATGGTCTTCCGGATGCTAATGCCTGCTTAAATGCATCCTCAAACTCAGAGATTGTTGTTGCCTTAAATGCCAAAGCGCCCATACCCTCTGAGATCTTAACAAAATCAACCGCATCATCTAATATAGTATTCGAATATCTCTTATCATAGAACAATGTCTGCCACTGACGAACCATTCCCAATACATGGTTATTAATAACAACCTGAATGATTGGAATATTATATCTTGCAGCGGTTGCAATCTCGTTCATATTCATACGGAAACAACCATCTCCGGCAATATTAACCACTACCTTATCCGGTCTTCCGACTTTTGCTCCGATACATGCGCCTAAGCCATATCCCATCGTACCAAGTCCACCGGAAGTCAACAACTGTCTTGGCTCCTTAAACTTATACATCTGTGCCGCCCACATCTGATGCTGTCCTACATCGGTTGTGATAATGGCATCTCCCTTCGTCAACTCATAGATCTTAGAAATTGCAGTCGGACCTGTGAAAACATCGGTTGGATAAGTATTCGGATACTTCTCTTCCATTGAAAGAATCTCTTCTTTCCATTCTTTGTGATCCTGTTGGTCAATCACTGCATTCAGTCTTGTAAGGATCTCCTTTGCATCTCCAATAATACTTGCATCTACTACAATATTCTTATTAATCTCTGCTGCATCTACATCAATCTGTACGATCTTCGCATTGTTAGCAAACTTCTTCGCATTACCGATTACACGGTCAGAAAAACGTCCACCGATTACGATCAACAGATCTGCCTCCGTCACACCAAAGTTAGAAACCTTCGTTCCATGCATACCGATCATGCCTGTGTAATGTGGATCATTGCCATCAATCACACCCTTACCCATCAACGTATCGCAAACCGGTGCATCCATCTTCTCAACGAACTCACGAACCTCTTTGTAAGCTCCCGACGCTACAGCACCACCACCAACCATAATGTATGGTTTCTTAGACTTAGCGATCATCTTAGCAACTGTCTCAATATCAGATTCCCAGATTGTATCCGTTACCGGTGCGATTTCCTCCGGTTTCTTATATTCATAATCTGCCAGATTGGAAGTCACATCCTTGGTAATATCCACCAATACCGGACCCGGTCTTCCTGTCTTGGCAATCTTAAATGCACGACGAATCGTATCTGCTAACTCATGTACATTCTTAACAATAAAGCTATGCTTTGTAATTGGCATAACAACACCGGCAATATCGATCTCCTGGAAAGAATCCTTTCCCAATAACGATACACCAACATTCGCTGTAATCGCAACCAACGGAATTGAATCCATATATGCCGTTGCAATTCCTGTTACTAAATTCGTTGCTCCCGGACCGGAAGTTGCCATACATACACCAACCTTACCGGTTGCTCTTGCATATCCGTCTGCTGCATGAGACGCTCCCTGTTCATGGGATGTCAAAACATGATGAATCTCCGGATGTTTATATAAAGCATCATAGACATTCAGTATGGTACCTCCCGGGTACCCGAATACTGTGTCTACTCCCTGTTCTTTCAAACATTCGATTACAATTTCTGAACCTGTTAACTGTTTCATACTTATATGTCCTCTTTCAGTCAGGTGCCATATCAGCACCTGACAATATATTTATTACTATACGACTCTTATTCTCTCATCTTTACAATAATAAAACTTTTATAGTGGTTTTGTAAAGTCCATATTCAAACTTTTGTCAAAATAAGGTATTTCTGCTTAATTATTTTAATTCCAAAACTGCTCCTCGGTTACCGGAAGTTACCATTTTCGCATATCTTGCAAGATATCCGGTTGTAACCTTTGGCTCTCTTGGAGTCCAGTTTGCTTTTCTCTTAGCAAGTTCTTCGTCCGAAACGCATAACTCGATCGAACATGCATCAATATCAATCTTAATGATATCGCCCTCTTCTACAAATGCGATCGGGCCGCCAACGGCTGCCTCCGGAGATACATGACCGATAGACGCTCCACGGCTTGCTCCTGAAAAACGTCCGTCTGTGATCAGAGCAACGGAAGAACCAAGTCCCATTCCTGCGATAGCAGAGGTTGGATTCAGCATCTCTCTCATACCAGGGCCACCCTTCGGACCTTCATAACGGATCACTACAACGTCTCCTTCTACAATCTTACCACCCTTGATTGCTGCAATTGCATCCTCTTCACAATCAAATACACGAGCCGGGCCTTCATGCTGAAGCATCTCCGGAACAACGGCAGAACGTTTTACAACGGAACCATCCGGAGCAAGGTTCCCTTTCAATACCGCAAGACCACCTGTTACACTATATGGATTATCCAGTGGACGAATTACCTCCGGATTCTTATTTACATGTCCTTCGACTGCTTCACCAATTGTCTTACCGGTTACGGTCATACAATCCTCGTTGATCAAACCTTTGCTCTTTAACTGGTTGATCACTGCATATACACCGCCTGCTTCATTCAGATCTTCCATATATGTAGGTCCTGCCGGTGCTAAATGACAAAGATTTGGAGTCTTTGCACTTACTTCGTTTGCCAGAGAAATGTCAAAGTCAAATCCGATCTCATGAGCAATTGCCGGAATATGTAACATAGAATTTGTAGAACAGCCTAATGCCATATCAACCGTTAATGCATTCATGATTGCTTCTTTGGTAATGATGTCTCTTGGACGGATGTTCTTCTTATACATCTCCATAACTGCCATACCTGCATGTTTTGCAAGCTTGATACGCTCTGAATATACGGCAGGAATCGTTCCATTACCCGGAAGTCCCATACCAAGTGCTTCTGTTAAACAGTTCATAGAGTTTGCAGTATACATACCGGAGCAGGAACCACAGGTTGGACATGCTTTACATTCAAATTCATTGACATCCTCTTCGCTCATTGTACCTGCTGCATAAGAACCAACTGCCTCAAACATAGAAGAAAGAGAAGTCTTATGCCCCTTCACATGTCCGGCAAGCATTGGACCACCGGATACAAATACAGTTGGAACATTCACTCTGGCTGCTGCCATCAAAAGTCCCGGCACGTTCTTGTCACAGTTCGGAATCATAACCAATGCATCAAACTGATGGGCAATTGCCATACATTCCGTAGAATCCGCGATCAGATCTCTTGTTACTAACGAATATTTCATTCCAATGTGTCCCATTGCAATACCGTCACAAACTGCAATTGCAGGAAACATAACCGGCATACCACCGGCTTCTGCTACACCAAGCTTAACAGCCTGTGCAATCTTATCCAAGTTCATATGGCCCGGTACAATCTCATTGTATGAACATACAATACCGACCAATGGTTTCTTCATCTCTTCTTCTGTCATTCCTAACGCATTGAACAGGGACCGGTGTGGTGCCTGCTGCATGCCAACTTTTACATTATCGCTCTTCATATTATCGCTCCTTTTATACATATTATGCGCTCGACAGTATATAGAAATATTCCGCACACACTCTCGTTCCGTTGCAAACGCAGTAATACTAAGTTCGGCAAGCCTCACTAAGTGCCAACGTTCGCAAAGGGTGCTGCATATTAACTATATACTGTCTTAGCGCTTATACTCTTCCATAACACATATTGTGAGTTTGAAACAAAAAGTATCTTATCTCAAATTCTATAATATCAGATCCGCTCTGCGATCAGGTCGCCCATCTGTGTCGTGGAGACAAGTGTCGTTCCCTCTGACACGATATCACAGGTACGATATCCTTCCTCTAATACCTTCTTAACGGCTGTTTCAATGGCATCGGCTTCCTTGTCTAAATCCAATGAGAAACGCAACAACATCGCTGCGGAAAGAATCGTTGCAATCGGATTTGCCTTATTCTGTCCTGCAATATCCGGTGCAGATCCACCACTTGGCTCATACATACCAAACTTTGTCTCATTGAGTGAGGCAGAAGCTAACATACCGATCGAACCGGTTACCATAGATGCCTCATCCGATAAAATATCACCAAACATATTCTCTGTTAAGATAACGTCAAACTGTGCAGGATCTTTGACAAGCTGCATGGCAGCGTTATCCACTAACATATGTTCATAAGATACCTCCGGATAATCTTTTGCAACCTCTTCTACGATCTTTCTCCATAATCTGGAAGAATCTAATACATTTGCCTTATCAACAGAAGTCACTTTCTTGCGACGTTTCATTGCAATATCAAAACCTTTGATCGCGATTCTACGGATCTCATTCTCGTTATAAGTCAAAGTATCAACAGCAGTCATCACACCGTCTACTTCTTTCGTTTCGCGTTTTCCAAAGTAAAGCCCTCCGGTAAGCTCCCTCATGATCATCATATCAAAGCCCTTTTCTGAGATCTCTTCCTTTAACGGGCATGCTCCGCGAAGTTCCGGATACAATAATGCCGGACGTAAGTTTGCAAACAAATTAAGCTCCTTACGGATCTTAAGCAGACCTGCTTCCGGTCTTAAATGCGGCGGTAACTGATACCATGGTGATGTACTGGTGTTACCACCAATCGAACCTAATAATACAGCATCTGCTTTTTTCGCCTTGGCGACTGTCTCGTCGGTAAGCGGCTCTCCATATGCATCAATGGAACATCCACCCATCAACAACTGATCATATTGAAAAGTATGACCAAACTTCTCTCCGACTTTATCTAATACCTTCATTGCTTCTGTCACAACTTCAGGGCCAATTCCATCCCCCTTAATGACTGCTAAATTGTAATTCATATCGAACCTCTTTTCATTCATGAAATTATTGTTATTTTACTTATTGTTAATGTAGTTGATCAATCCCTCTGCCTTGATGATCTCCTGCATGAATGGTGGAAATGCCTGACCTTTGTACTCGGTTCCTTTGGTCTTGTCATAGATCATACCAGAATCAAAGTCAATCTCTACCTCATCACCTGCTTCAATTGCCTTGGCAGCTTCCGGACACTCAATGATCGGAAGTCCAATGTTAATGGCATTGCGATAGAAGATTCTGGCAAATGTCTCTGCAATGACACAACTGATACCGCTCGCCTTAATTGCGATCGGTGCATGCTCTCTCGAAGAACCACATCCAAAATTCTTATTGGCAACCATAATGTCACCCTGTTTTACCCGGTTTACGAAATCCGGATCAATATCCTCCATGCAGTTCTTTGCAAGCTCTGCCGGATCTGATGAGTTCAAATATCTGGCTGGAATGATAACGTCTGTATCCACATTATCTCCGTATTTATGTACTGTACCATGTGCTTTCATACTTTTTATTTCCTCCTTTTATGACCCGGATTCCAAATGTTACTATTATGTTCTCCGGATCGTTCCTATTTAATTTAAAGACATATCCTCTACATTTTTCTTGGATCAGAGATCATACCTGTAATTGCGGATGCTGCAGCTACCGCCGGGGATGCAAGATAGATCTCAGATTCCACATGTCCCATACGTCCTACGAAGTTACGATTGGTCGTTGCAACTGCTTTCTCACCTGCTGCAAGAATACCCATATGACCACCAAGACACGGACCACAGGTTGGAGTCGATACAACTGCTCCTGCCTCGATAAATGTCTTCAAGAGTCCTTCTTCCATTGCCTGCAGATAGATTGCCTGTGTAGCCGGAATTACGATCACACGAAGTCCTTTTGCACATTTCTTGCCCTCTAAGATCTTGGCAGCAACACGCAGATCTTCAATCCGTCCGTTCGTGCAGGAACCGATCACTACCTGATCGATCTTAATCTCCGGTACTTCACTGATCGGCTTTGTATTCTCCGGTAAATGAGGAAATGCAACCGTTGGCTCTAATGTACTGAGATCGATCGTATAAGTCTCATCATATACAGCATCCTCATCTGCTTCATATACCGTATAATCTTTAACCGAATGCTCCTTCATGTAAGCAATCGTCTGATCATCTACCGGGAAGATTCCGTTCTTGGCACCTGCCTCTATTGCCATGTTTGCCATAGAGAAACGATCATCCATAGAAAGATTGGCAATACCATCTCCTACAAATTCCATAGACTTATATAATGCTCCATCGACACCGATCAGACCGATAATGTGAAGGATCACGTCCTTACCACTTACCCACTTGCCCGGCTTACCGGTCAATACGAACTTAATAGCAGAAGGCACCTTGAACCAAGCCTTACCGGTTGCCATTCCGGCTGCCATATCAGTCGAACCAACACCGGTTGAAAATGCACCAAGTGCACCATATGTACAAGTATGGGAATCAGCACCGATACAAGTCTCCCCTGCTACGATCAAGCCTTTTTCCGGAAGCAATGCATGCTCAATACCCATCTCTCCCACATCAAAGAAATTAGTAATATTGTGTGCACATGCGTACTCTCTTACACATTTACAATGCTCTGCACTCTTGATATCTTTGTTTGGTGTAAAATGATCCAACACCATAGCAATCTTATCTTTATCAAAGACCTTATCTGCCTTAAACTTATCCATCTCATGAATGGCTACCGGTGTAGTTACATCATTTCCTAATACCAGATCCAAATCTGCCTCAATCAACTGTCCTGCTTCTACTGAAGGAAGTCCAGCGTGTGCAGCTAAGATCTTCTGTGTCATTGTCATTCCCATAACACGTTCTCCTTTGCTTAATAGTTTATTTTTATCAATATAACATATATTTGTATATAATAAAAATAAATATATTGAATAGTTGTTATAACATATGGATATACATATTGCGATG
>USBM01000092.1 GCA_900552885.1 uncultured Clostridium sp.
CTCGCGATAAGTCGGTACCATTTTCGTTTCAAATGCAATCTGCATCTCCGGTTCAAACAAAGATTCCTGCTTTGCTAATATACTAAATAATATGGTATCCCTTGTTGCAATCTTTCCCACAATTTCTTTGTAATCAAACAGGATATCTGCCTGACTTGGCAGCATATAACCACCCTCTAAACGGCTGACCATACTTTCCCGGAACTCAAGCTGACACGCCTCGGCACGTTCTAATACTCTGGATGGTTCATCCACAAAAATCTGTGTGTTCTTGGGCATATAGGAAAGAAAACTATCTAACGGGTTATAAAATGCACCGATATAACTGTCAATTCCCATGGCACTGTGAAAACAGGTAAGTTCCTCCTTTAACGATTCCATGGTTCTGTTGATTCTGGCATATTCCTCCGTCTTGAATTCCTCTTTAAGTTTCTTAGCATATGCTTTATGTTCCTTCTGCAGTTTTTTAATCCCCGCCTGAATACGCTCTTCGTCTAACACCATCTCTGCCGCCGGATATACCAGAAGGCTTTCTACATTTTCAATACTTCTCTGACTTTCTACATCAAAGCTGCGGATACTATCAATCTCTTCCCCCCATAACTCGATTCGATATGGGCACTCACTACTCATAGGGAAGATATCCAAGATACCTCCCCTGATTGCAAACTGTCCCACTCCGTCTACCCAGTCATTTCTCTCATAACCCAGTGCAACCAATCGCTTCCTGACCGGATCTAAGTCCAATGTCTCCCCTAGCCGAAATGTTACAATATTCTGTTGTATCTCACTAAGCGGAACAAGCTTATTGAGCAGTGCATCAATTGACACAACCACTGTCGTAACTGTCTGCTCTAAAATTCCTTTTACGACTTCCATACGCTGACGAAGAATCGTATGTCCATGAATATCCGCGTTATAGAATAGCACATCTTTTGCCGGATAATACATGACATTCCGGTCAAAAAAGGCATAGGCATCCACAATCTCCTTCGCCCGATCCTCATTATAGGTCACGATCAGCTTCACACGGTCATTACCCAGGCAATCCATCGTATAGAATCTGGCATACCCATCCGTTCCTGTAATCTCAAATGGCATCTTCTTTTGTTTGCGGGCATCTTCATACTGCTTTCCCACATCCGATAACCGGAACGGTGCTTTCAAACATTCCATATCTTACTTTCCTTTACTATCTTGACGTTGGTCTTACATTCGACTCAAACATTCTGCTAAATCCGAGCCATTCACTATTACCATTATTATTCCCACCATCTAATAACTCTATGAATCCTTCTAACTTGGCATCGGTATTATCCGCAAACGCCAGAGCAACCGCCTCGATCAATGCCGGTTTCTTCGGAGAACCATATTCCAGCTCTCCATGATGCGATAAGATACAGTGCTTCAACTCATTAGCAAGTTTTACAGGGAAGCCATCGATCTGACGAATCTTCTCATCTAACATGATCGTACCTGTCACAATATGTCCGATCAATTGTCCCTCATCGGTATAATCATTCTCCGGAAATGATGAAATCTCACTCATTTTCCCAATATCATGACAGAGTGCCGCCGTAATAAGCAGATCATGGTTAAGTACCGGATATCGTTTCACATAGAACTCGCAAAGTCTTGCAACCGACAAACTGTGCTCTAATAATCCGCCGGCAAAATTATGATGCATTGTCTTAGCTGCAGAGTGCATCTTGAACGCCTTAATGAAATCTGCATCTTCTGTAAATACCATCTCCAACAGTTTATGTAAATGCTCATCCCGGACTGTTGCGATCATCTCCAATAACTCATTATACATCTCATCTATATTTCTCTTTGAGCATGGCATATAATCTACCGGATCATATTCCCCTTCTTCTGCCTTGCGCACTCTGCGGATATTTAGCTGTAATGCGCCCTGAAAACTGACCACCTGTGCATCTACCTGAATATAATCCATGGATTCAAAATGTCCGATTCCATTTGACAGATCCCATACTTTACCATCCACGGAACCTGTCTTATCATGTAACTGCATGGAATAATAATTCTTTCCTGCCTTTGTTTGTAATGTCTTCTTGTCCTTACATAAGTAAATAGAAGATATCATATCTCCTTCTCTCAATTCTTTAATAAAACGCATTGTTTATCCTCCTTATTTTCTATCTCATCTGTGCCTTGGAAGTGAGAACACGAACTCGCTTCCGGCACCTTCCGTACTGATCAAATCAATATGTTCTCCATGGGCCTTTATAATTTCTTTTGTAATAGAAAGTCCTAATCCGGTTCCCTGCTTATCTTTTCCACGGGAAGTATCCGATTTGTAAAAACGATCCCAGACCTTATTCTGTTTCTCTTTCTCAATGCCCGGTCCTTCGTCCTTAACGGAAACAAAAATCTTATCATTCTTATCATATACCGTAATCTGGATTTGTCCACCCTTTGGACTGAATTTGATCGCATTATCCACCAGATTATAGATAACCTGCCCTATTTTCATCTTATCTGCATATACATGCGTGTCCTCTGCCGGACATTTCAGTCGAAGATCAATCTTCTTCTCTTCGCAGACACCTTCTACCGTATTACGCACTTCACGTATGATGTCTACCACGTCAAAATTCTGTTTCTTAAGGATTGGTCCATAGGTATCAAAATCATTTAATTCCAATAATCCTTCCGTCAACTTAGAAAGTCGTTTTGATTCCGTCAATACTATATTCAGATACCGGTCATACTTTTCTATGGGAATCGTTCCATCCAACATTGCCTCCAGATACCCTTTGATTGATGTAAGAGGAGATCGGAAATCATGGGAAATGTTCGCAATAAAATTCTTCCTATATTCATCTAATTTACTCAACTCACTTGCCATATATTCCAGAGAATCCGAAAGTTCTCCAATCTCATCTTTTCGCTTTACTCCGGTTTTCGTCTCAAAATTCCCTTTTGCATATTCTCTTGCCGCACTGTTTAGTTTTGCAATCGGACGAATGACCGTTCCGGACAGATATGCCAGCACAACACCAACTACCAGGATCATCACAAGGAATGGCATATACATAATGTTTAACATATTATTTTGCAGATCATCCAACTCGGTCATAGAGGTATGCAGAATCAGAAAACCATTCTGCGTCATCCCGGTATATACCGGTAGTCCGATACTGATCATCGTATTATCAAAAATACCATAAAAATCTCCCGTCAGTGTAAATGCCTTTTTCGAATCAATACTGTCAGCAATATCCTTCAGACACCTCGGCAGTTTCGGATAGTTCTCCGGATTCGATGCTACAATCAGCTTTCCTTCTGAATCAAAATACCAGACACTCGTCTTTAGCGAATCCTCAAACTCATTAAACCGCACCTGCAAATAGTCTAACGAGGTAATTCCCTGTACATAAGATATAATTGTCTGTTCCGATAACAAATTTGCCTCATTGATCAGATTATCCTGCTTTTCTGTAACCAACGCTTTCTGCGTTGCATAAGTCGTATAGCTGCCCACTGCGATAAATACACCGATCAGCAACAATATAATGATCACAACTACTTTATCAAAAAATGTACGTTTCACTTACTATCTCCCCGGCTATCTCACCTCAAACTTATAGCCGATTCCCCACACTGTCGCAATCGACCAGTTACTTCCGTCTTTGATCTTCTCCCGGATACGTTTGACATGAACATCCACCGTTCTGGTATCTCCAATATAATCATACCCCCAGATCTGATCTAATAGCTGTTCTCTGGTAAACACCTGATTCGGACTATTGGCGAGAAAATATAGCAGCTCTATTTCCTTCGGTGGCATATCAATTACTGTTCCGTTATAAATCACGGAATAACTGTTAAGGTTCACGGTCAGACCATCGTACTTCACGCAATCCGATAGTTTCTCCACCTGATCTGGCACCACCTCTTCATTCTGCTGTACTCTACGAAGTACCGCCTGTACCCGTGCCACTAATTCATTCGAATCAAACGGTTTTATCATATAGTCATCTGCCCCGATCTTAAGTCCTAATACTTTATCGAACACCTCTCCTTTGGCAGAGAGCATAATGATCGGCACATTACTGCTCTTACGGATCTCCCGGCATACATCATATCCATCCATGCCCGGAAGCATAATATCAAGCAATATTAATTGCGGTTGATATTCTTTGAATTTCTCCAATGCAGACTCTCCATCTGCCGCAATCTCCGTATCAAAACATTCCTTTACAAGATACAGTGAAATCAACTCTGCGATATTCTCATCATCATCCACGATCAAAATACGTTTTTTCTCCATGCAAACCTCCTTCTTTCCGGAGCCTTTCTCCGATTCATTCTGTTCCTATCTTCTTATCTGCCATGCAGACCACTACAATTCAACAATTGTCACACCGGCATCGCCCTCTCCAAACTCACCTAACCGGAAAGACTTCACATACTTCTGACGTTTGAGATACTCATGTACACCTTTGCGCAAAGCTCCGGTTCCTTTTCCATGCACGATCCGCACCTGATTCAGGTGAGATAAACAGGCATCATCCAAATATTTATCCAATTCCATGATTGCCTCATCTACCGTCATGCCAAGCAGATTGATCTCCGGTTTGATATTCTTTGCTTTATTCACCGAAGCACGATACTGTGCTGTCTTCTGCTGCTTGCTCTGTTTCTCCTCTTTGATAATCTCCACATCACTGATCTTAACCGTACTTTGCAAAATACCCATCTGAACGGTCAGTTCCCCCTTCTGATTCGGAAGAGAACGCACCGTTCCGTCTAAATTCAGACTGATCACATGCACCGAATCTCCCAAGTGAAAATCACCTGCCTTTGCTTTGGACTTCCGGTTCGAGGTCTTATACTCTAACTTACTGTTTACGGATTTTAATTTATCCCGTAATTCGCCACGTGCTTTTTCCATATCTTTGTTATTGGCAGTCTGTGGTTTTTTCTCCCAGTTATTATATTTACGGATTGATTCATCTGCAAATGCCTTCGCATCCTCTAAGATCTCTCTGGCTTCCTCTCTGGCATTTCTTAAGATGTCCTGTTTTCTCTGTTCGATATGCTCATTCTTTGATGCCAGCCGGTCTTTTAACTTCTGAATCTCTTCTTTATTCGCAGCAATCTCGGCCTGCTCCTGTTCAATTGTCCGTTTCGACTTTTCCAGATCTGCAAGCAAGGCTTCCATATCTACCGTACTGCTGTCAATCTGTGACTTTGCACTCTCGATGACATGATCTGCCATTCCTAACTTCTTAGCAATGGCAAAGGCGTTCGACTTACCCGGAATTCCGATCAGTAAATGATAAGTCGGACTTAATGTCTCCACATCAAACTCGCAGCACGCATTCTCAATACCAGGCGTTGTCATGGCAAATGTCTTAAGTTCACTGTAATGTGTCGTTGCCATACAGCGGATATCCCGGTTATGCAGATCATTGAGGATGGAGATTGCCAATGCAGAACCCTCGACCGGATCGGTTCCTCCACCCAGCTCATCAAACAGTACCAGGCAGCGGGACGAAGCATGTTTCAAAATATACACCACATTGGTCATATGGGAAGAAAACGTACTTAAGTTCTGTTCAATACTCTGTTCATCTCCAATATCCGCAAATACATCCTCAAAAACAGCAAGCGTGGATCCCTGAAATGCCGGAATGTGCAATCCAGACTGTCCCATCAATGTAAGTAATCCAAGCGTTTTCAAAGATACCGTCTTACCACCCGTATTCGGACCTGTAATGATCAACATCGTATAGGCCTCTCCTAACCGGATGTCCACCGGAACCACGCTGTGCCGCTCTAACAATGGGTGCCTTGCCTGTTTCAGATTCGTATATCCATTCGTATTCAACTCAGGCTGCGTACCATCATATGACTTGGCAAAAGAAGCCTTGGCAAATATAAAATCCAACTTGGTCAGAACTTCTACATTGCTCTCTAATGCATCTTTTGACTGTGCCACCTGCTCACTTAACCGTGCTAAGATCTTCTCAATCTCCATCGCTTCTTTGGTGGCTAATTCCTTTAACTCATTATTCAGATTCACTACTGCCATCGGCTCAATAAAGAAAGTAGAACCGGTCGAAGACTGGTCATGCACCATACCCGGAAACTGTCCCTTATATTCTGACTTGACCGGAATACAATACCGTCCATTACGCATCGTAACGATCGCATCCTGCAACATTGCCTGATTGGTCTGTCTTGTCACAATTCCATTCAACACTTCATGTACCTTGCCATTCGTTGCCTTCATATTGCGACGGATATCCTTCAATGTTGCGGATGCATCATCCGCAATCTCATCCTCTGACAGGATACAGCGGTTGATCTCTCTTGCTAAATGTTCTAATGGCATCAGGCTTTCAAAATAACCGGTCAGGGAATCCTGTCTGGTATTCACACCTTCTCCGTCCTTATCCTGTGACTGTTCCCCGTACTGTCTGGCATGTTCAGCAACCTGCAACAGCTTTGCTACATCTAACAGCTCCGCAATCGAAAGACTGGCACCGACTGCCACCCTCTTCATTGCCTCTCCAATCGGATATACACCGGAAAATGACAGACTTCCCTGCTGATACACTCTCCGCAAAGCATCTGCTGTCTCTTCCTGATTCTTTGTAATCTCCATAAGATCGATAGACGGCTTCAATCGTTCACACATCCGTTTTCCGGCCGGGCAGGTCGCAAATCCGGTCAGCTTTTCGATAATCTTATAATATTCTAATACTCGTAATGTTCGTTTATTCATCTCTCAATTCCCATTCTTACTAAAACACGTTAAGACCACATAACATGCATCCTATGTTATGTGGTCTGCCTAATTCCATAGATATATGTATTTTACAACAGTTAGCATGTTCATGCAAGATAAGAAATAGACTCGAGACACTATTATTGCCTTTCAAACACCCATAAGTTACTGATCTGATCAGACAATGTATCATAATCCCACAACTGTCTGCTTCTGGTCAGACTGTTCGGATCATTTACACGAATCTTACCATCTTCAATTCCGGTTAATACAATAAAATGTCCTACACTTGTAAAATCCCCCGGTCGCATGCTGCATATGATCGGACACCCATTCTCCAATTCATTATAGATATTATCTTCACTTAATGTTGTCTCCTGCCCGATCACTCCATAACTGCCTACTGCCGTCATCAGGCTCCATGCCGTTCCTACTCCGTCTACATAATAGCCATTATCCGTGGCATACTGTGCAATCGCATCCGGTGTAGCATCCTGATTCCCCGTCAATCCCACGATCACCATAGAAAGACAGGTCGGTGCACACCCCGACAGTCCAATCACGTTATCCCCATAAGGAATATAACCCCATCGCTTGTCCCATTGCAACAGGAGAGGAAACTTCTGTGACAACTCTGCCTTTGTCAGCCAGCCATTGCCAGAGCCATCTGCATTTAAGTACCCTTTCACATAGTCAATCATCTCCGGGTTATTACAAAGTGCCGCTAATAGCTTCTGCGGATATTCATCTGCATTATTATAGACTTCTTCAAACTCCGGATACTCCTGTGCCAACGCCTGTAACTTCTGTTGTACCTGACTTTCATCTAGTACCTGCGGTGTATTGGATGTATATGGGGAATCCGGCACCACAGTCTCTTTCTTTCCCAAGCCGAAAGAAAATGATCCCACAATATCTCCAATCAGACTTCCTGCAATATGTAATACAATGTATGCCCCTATGCATAACATTCCAATTCCAAGAATCTTTCTTCTCCTGCGGCGTCTTGCAATTTTCTTTCTTCTATTCTTCATCCTGGTCTGTTGACGCCGTCTTACCTTCCTTGCTGTCTCTGATTTATTCTCTCCATGAAGTTCTTCCCGTCCGGATAGTTCCTTATATATACCATCCCATACCTGAACTTCTTCTCTATCATCTAATTGTAATCCCATATCCATAAAAATCCTCCTGTTCCGATCATCCTAATACAACTAACGTTATATCCATCCTATCAGAACAGGAGGATTCATATATTCTCAAATCCTTATTAAATTCTTACGATTTTATGACTTTTTTCATATTAGACACACAATGCCCTTAAAACGGATTTCATTA
>USBM01000093.1 GCA_900552885.1 uncultured Clostridium sp.
GTAGATATCCGTCTCCTTGGTGGTGCGCTTCACTTCTGCGATACGGTCACCGGCAAAGAGAATCTCGGCAATCTTATGAACGCAACAAAACGTTTGGCAAATTATATAGCACAGCAGCATATTCCGGTGGAACGGGTGGCAAAAGATACGGGTGTTGCTATGGAGAAGATAGTTCCTGAGACAGATGCGATCCTTAAGGCAGATGAATTTTTAGAATTATGCCTGTATCTTGGAATTCGACCGGAAGATATGGGTGAATAAGAATGATTACATATCAATGTGATAGAGACAATATAGAGTGTACAAGCAGTATATGTCCGGTTTGTGGGGGACGGGCCAGGTTAGTACGGACGGACATTTTCTGGTGTGAAGACTGTCAGGTGCCGCTTTTTGAGGAACAATGCGGATGTTGTGGGAAGATGGGAAGAAGAATCGGTTCGGATATCAGACCGGTATTTCCTGAGGAACGTCTTTTGATGGAGACAGTGTCAGGACAGCCGATGAAGTATCAGAAGGATTCAGTATGGAATGCTGCGGGAAACCGGTATTATGTGAATGGGAAGAATGTTCCTTTTTCGATAAAGCAGTTGGCCGCCTTAGATGCGGATGTTATAAGGCAGCAGATCAGAGAGCGGGAAGAAGAGAATACATATGAATATTTTGATCGTATGATAGAGCGTTTTGTGAGGGCGAATCGGAATCGTTATGAAGAGATCGTATCAGAGGCAACAACGTATATTCGGGATATGACACAGGGATATGATGCAAGAGATATGTTTGTGTCTTTTAGTGGTGGTAAGGATTCGACGGTGACGGGGGACCTGGTGACAAGAGCGTTAGCGAATCCAAGGATACTGCACATTTTTGGGGATACGACATTGGAGTTTCCGGAGACTTATGCGTATGTAGAACGTTTCAAGAAAGCACATAGTAAGACGACACCGGTGCTTTCTTCCAGAAATAAGGATAAGGACTTTGAACAGTTGTGTCAGCTACTAGGCCCACCAAGCCGTGTTATGCGGTGGTGTTGTACGATATTTAAGACCGGGGCAATTACAAGAAAGATACAGACGTTATTTGGCAAGAAAGAGCGTATTGTATCCTTTTACGGAATACGAAGAAGTGAGTCGGCAAGCAGGAGTAAGTATGATCGGGAATCGAACAGTCCGAAGATTGCCAAGCAGCTTACCGTATCGCCGATCATTGACTGGCTGGATTTTGATGTGTGGCTATATCTGTCGACAACAGGAATCGACTTTAACCGGGCATATCGCCTCGGGTATTCGCGTGTCGGATGCTGGTGTTGTCCGAACAATAGTGGCTGGTCCGAATTCTTATCGAAAGTATATATGCCGGAACAGTCAAAGCATTTCCGGCAGATGTTAGTGGACTTTGCGGTGTCTGTCGGTAAGCCGGATGCGGAGGTTTATGTAGATACCGGCAAATGGAAAGCAAGACAGGGTGGGAACGGCTTGGAGTATGCTAAGAATGCAGTGGTGGAATTCACACCATGTGCAACGGAAGAGAATGCATTTAATTACGAGTTGTCAAAGCCGGTCACGAGAGAATTATATGAGCTGTTTAAGCCATTTGGTTTTTTGAATTACGAGATGGGCAATGCAAGACTTGGTGAAGTGTATGTATTGAACCGGCGGGGAGAAGTTGTGCTGAAACTGCAGGGGCGTATTGGAACGAATACACTCAAAGTGACGATTCTTAATGTACACATTGCAGGAGCACGCTCTTTAAAGACAGCAGAAGAACGGGTGAAATGTCAGCTTACCAAGTATCAGATGTGTATGGGCTGTCTTGCCTGCGAAGGGGTCTGCAAGCATGATGCAATCTCTATCCGAGAAGAGGACAACGGAAACATTGCTTATCAGATATCTGACGAACGTTGTGTCCGGTGTGGCGAATGTGTCGGACATTTCAATTCGGGATGTTATATGAGGAAGGTGTTAGCCACCAAGCGGGGGGTATAGCTTTTATAGTTTATATTGTGAATCTGCACCTCTTGCTTTCTCACCGGTTACACCGGCTGCTTGAGGTATTTGTATGGTTATTTATATTTTAGATTTTGTTTTCGTATTATAGGAATAGGAAGGATTCAGTTGCATGACGAGAAAATATAAACTTAAGGGACATGAGACATTTATATTGCGGGAAGGCTGGCTGACGAAGGGATTGCAGGCGGTTACGGATGATCCCATGGTCTTTACAGAGAATCATGGTGCAGATGCACTTGGAGTTGGTACGAATATGGCAAAGGCTATCCGCTATTGGATGAAGGCGGCAGGAATCCTGCCGGAACGGGCAGGCAGAGAAAGTCATCTGACGGAACTTGGTCGGTTGTTGTATGAATATGATCCCTATATGGAAGATCCGTTTTCTTTATGGCTGGTACATTTAGGAATTACCGGCAATGAGGAAGGAGCAACATCATGGTATCTGTTCTTTCACAACATGGAAGAGGAATTTACGAAGGAAGAGTTGATTGATGAGATGACGGGCTGGTTGCTGGCCTATACCACGGAAGACAGATTATCGGCACGTTCGGTAAGGGATGATTGTAATGCATTGATCAGTATGTATTATGCAGAGAAGGATCGGGGATATGACCCGGAGGACAAGAAGGTCAGTCCGTTTACAAGCCTTGGGCTGCTGCGCAAAGTGGGAGAATCCTATCATCGGACACAGCCGAATCGTAAATCATTGCATCGGGATGTTGTGCTATACTGCATGATTCAGATGTTAGGAGCGGATTGGAAAAGCGTATCCATTGATGACCTTATGACAGGAAAGAATAGTCCCGGTAAGAGGTTGAATCTAAGCCGTACAGTACTTAACGCTTATCTGGATGAACTTGACAATGCAGAATGGATCACGGTGAATCGGACAGCAGGGCTGGATATGGTCTATTGTGCCAGAGCATTTACACCAGAGGAATTGGTACGGGAATATTATACACATCGATAGAGGGAAAGTTATGGAATTAAAGCAGGTTGTACAAGTAGATAATCGATTTCAGAAGTCTGTAAATCTGTTTCTGGATCTGGATAATCCGGACAAGGCAGCGGGATATATTCCTACGTTGTCTTCACTGGGAGTTTTACGGCAGTATGTAACAAATATTGCAGAGCAGACACAGAATCGGGCAAATATATTGATCGGGCCATACGGTAAGGGCAAATCCCATCTGATCCTGTTGCTGTTGCAACTGTTTCGAAAGAG
Organism: uncultured Clostridium sp.; assembly: GCA_900552885.1. GTDB lineage: Bacteria > Bacillota > Clostridia > Lachnospirales > Lachnospiraceae > CAG-590. Next base: position 3,232 of record USBM01000093.1, read on the forward strand.
TTCGTCTGCAAAGGTAGATGAGGTATTAGAACGAATTGCACAGGTTGAGGAAGAGACGGCAGCGTATATCCGTCAGGTGAGACGGCAGACAAAGCCGTTACTTCCGGTATTAGTGGATGCGGGAGAAGAATCGCTTGATCAGGCATTTGCCAAGGCATTATATCGTGCTTTGGAACGGGATGGTCTGCAGTCGGTTACACCGGACACCTATTATTCAAAGGCAACCGAGAAGATTACAGAATGGAAGAAGAATTTTCCGAATACCTATGTACAGCTTGAAGAACATATGCAGCGAAGAAATATGACCGTGTCGCAGCTTTTAAAGAAGCTTAAGAGATTAGATACAGAAGCATTGCGTATCTTTATGGATGAATATCCGCTTCTTACAGCCGGAAGTACATTTGAACCAATGTTAGTGACCCATGCAAGGGAGCTGTATCAAAGTGTCAATGCGGTGTTGTGTGAAGAATATGGATATGGTGGAATCTATATTATTTTTGATGAATTCAGCAAGTATATCGAAGGATATCAGGGGGAAGGTTTTTCTGCAGATATGAAGGTAATCCAGGATCTTTGTGAGCTGGCAGATAAGTCATCCTTAGAACAACAGCTTCATCTTACATTGATCGCACATAAGAGTATCCGGGAATATGGCAAGACGTTACCAAAGGAGCGGATGGATGCGTTTCGCGGAGTAGAGGGAAGACTGAAGGAGAACCTGTTTGTAGTATCGGCTAAGAATAATTACGAATTGATCCGACTGGCAATTCATAAATGCATGCCGGCATTTGAACAGGTCTATGCACTTTCTGCCTATCGGAAACTGGTAGAGGATTCATATCATCTGCCGTGTTTTGAAGAGTTGTTTCGAAAAGAAGACTATGAAGAGATTGTGGGATATGGCTGTTATCCGCTGACTCCGGCGGCAACCTATCTGTTGCTCCGCATCAGTGAAAAGATTGCACAAAATGAGCGCACGATCTTTACCTTTATTGCGGGTAATCAGAAACATTCCCTGCGGGGCTATATTGGAGCGGCGAATCGTAAGATAGAAGACTATACCGGAGCAGATCTTGTCTATGATTATTTTGATAAATTATTGATGGAATCAGATCATAGCAGTCTCATTCATAATGAATGGCTGAAAGCAGACTATGCACTCGGACGGATGAAGAACCGAAAAGCGCGCAAGGTGATCAAGGCACTTGCGTTGATTCAGATGGTACAGCAGCGGGAGCAGCTTCCTGCCAATGATATGGGAATCCGGTTAGCAGCGGGATTATCGGTAGAAGATTATGAGGAAGCCAGACAATTATTGATTCAGGAAGAGATCGTGTTGTATCGGTATGCCTTAGGAACCTATACCTTTAAGAATAATGTCGGTGTGGATGTGGAGAAAGAGATAGTAACGATCATGCACCGGAATTGTAAGAACTTAAATGTTGCCGAAAACATCCGGGATGTATCGGAGTTAGATTATATTCTGCCAAAGCGATATAATCAGCTCTTTTCGATGACCAGATTCTATCAGTATGAGTATATGAGTGTAGATCAGTTGCTTGCTCTGCCGAGTGCAGAACTGTTATTTCACAATGCATCTTCCAATGCACTTGGGACATCAGAGTTTGCAGACGGTAAGATCATCGCAATCCTGCGGATGCCGGAGGAAGATTTCGTATCGGAAGATGGCGAAGAGATTGCTGTAATTCAGAAAAAGATAGAACAATTAGCGGATGAGAGAGTGGTTGTTCTATATCCGGCAAAGGCAAAGTATTATGGTGCATTGCTTCAAAGATTAACCGCAGTTAAATATATGTTGTCAGACGAGCAGTTTATTGCGGATAATGTTGTGCTTGAACAGGAACTTCGCCTGTATGAAGAAGATCTTGCGAATGAGATCAATGTATTATTAGAGCAGGATTATATGATGGAAAGTGGGCGCTGTAAGGTGCTTCATTGTTCTATGCCGGAGGGAAGAACCATGACCGATCAGGCAGCATTTAATGTGTTCCTGAGCGAGATCTTATCGGAGTATTACGGAAGCACACCAAAGGTAAATAATGAATCGATTAACCGGGAACATATCTCAGTACAGATCCGTAAGGCGAGAGATAAGGTGCTGACGAGGATATTGCAACGGGAGTCCTGTGAGGATTACCGAAAGGGAACTGCACCGGATGCGACGATCTATCGTGCGGTGATGGTTCGAACCGGAATTGCAGACGGACAGACTACACCGGAAGTAGCGCAGGTGTTTGAACGGATTCATGAATTTGTGGAACGTTCCTCTCATGGCAGAGAGTCTTTTGCTGAGCTTTATCAGACCTTGCAGGGAGAACCATATGGTGTGAGACGCGGTGTGATCCCGATCTTTCTTGCAAAAGTGTTTGCGGAATTGATGGACATGCCGGTCATATATGCAAATGGAAAAGAGCTATCCTTAGATTGTAATGTTCTTAATAATATTAATGACAATCCAAAAGAATATTCCTTGTATGTAGAGGTGGCAACGATTCAGAAAGAACAGTATCTGACCGGATTGGAACGGTTATTTGCAGAGGATCTGAATGCTGATCGAAAGGGAAACCGGTTAGAACAGATCATTGTAAGGATGCAGCGGTGGTATCGAAGTCTGCCACAGTGTGTGCGGATCGCGGATTACGAACAGTTGGAGGACAGAGGATATGAGTTGCATTTTGAAGAAGCAGAACGCCGGCTTGTTCGTCTGTGGAACCGGAAATTGCAGAAATTTGAATTGAATGCCAGAGATTTTCTTTTTGCAGATATACCGGAAACCGTAATGGGGGATGATGACGCACAAGATGATATTGCAATGTGTGTGAATAATTTAACTACGGTTAAAAATGGGATGGATAACCTCCTTGGAAAAATGAAACAGGAGGCATTACGGATAACGAAGACTATTTTTGGCGGTAAAGAAGAGGATAATATCAATAATTGTCTGAAAGACTGGTATAGCAGACAGAGTGAACAGGCAAAGAATTATCTGCATAATACACAGATCAGCAGTTTCATGGGTTACATAGAACAGATGAATACCCATGATGAGGAACAGATCATCAGTAAACTTTCCAAGATTGCGATTGATGTATATGTAGAGGACTGGAATGCGGAATCATTTACGGGATATACAGAGACGATGCAGGCAATCCGACTTGAAGTGGAGGGCATGAAGGATGCAGATCCGGTAAGCACGGAAGGACAACACAGTATTGAGTTCACCAACAGCCGGGGACAGCGGATCAAGAAGTATTTTCAGACAGAGGAAGACAGTACCAGTTATTTCTTAAAGAATGCCATGGAAGAGGCCATGGATGAATTTGGGGAGACATTAGAGGTAAACCAGAAGGTAAGCGTGCTGATGTCGATGTTGGAGAATTTGTTAAGTTAGGATGCAATCCGATAGGTGGTGATGTAGATGAAAGCAGGACTATATTTTGATAATGCAGCAACCACATATCCAAAGCCGGAGGATGTCTATCAGGCAATGGATGAGACGGCAAGATGGATGGGTGTTAATGCCGGAAGAGGTGGGTATGAGGCGGCAAGACAGGCAAGCCAGTTGATCGAAGATACGCGGGCACTGGTGCTTCAATATATTAAGACACAGCCGGATGCACAGGTTGTGTTTGCGGCATCCGCAACGCTTGCTATGAATCTGGTGATTGGCGGAATCGAGTGGAAGGATTCAGATGTGGTGTATGTATCCCCGTTTGAGCATAATGCAGTTGCAAGAACACTATATGCTTATCAGAAAAGGTTCGGTTTCACGGTCTTAGAACTGCCAATCGATGAAGACCGCTTACAACTGGATTTGAATCGGATTCGTTATGCATTTGCCAAGAATTCACCGGATTATGTATTTATGAGCCATGTGAGTAATGTGACAGGATATATTCTGGAGATGGAAGAAGTGGGAAGTCTGGCACATGAAAAAGGCGCAAAAGTGATCGTGGATGCGTCACAGTCCTGCGGATTGCTGCCAATCGATGTTCGAAATGGAACGATTGATATTGTGGTGTTTGCCGGGCATAAGACAATGTATGGGCCATTTGGCATCGGGGGCTATGTGAATCATACAGGTGTTTCTCTGCAACCGCTTCTATATGGGGGAACCGGAACCGATTCGTTGAATCTTGACATGCCGCAGGGAATATCCGGGTTAGAGCCGGGGAGCCCGAATATTGTTGCAATCAGTGGATTGCGTGCGGGACTCCTTTACCTGCAAGAACATACACAACTGGAACAAAAGGAACGGGAGCTGACCCAGTATCTGGTGTCATGCATGGAACATGTGCCATACGTTCACCTGTATTTGCCATCCGATCGAAGTCGTCATATCAGTATGGTGGCATTTAATATAGAGGGCTACAAGTCAGACGAAGTCGGTATGATATTAGATCAAGACTATGGAATTGCGGTTCGCACCGGATACCATTGTGCACCGTTCATCCACAAATACCTGAAAGATAAGGAGAGTCTGGGAGTGGTTCGGGCCAGTATTGGCTGCTTTACCACAAAAGAGGATGTGGATGTGTTGGTGAATGCGGTGAAGGAGATTGCGGAGGAGGGATAAGAAAAGGGTGCAGCAATCATGTTTTATACATCTAAAAAATTGGAGAATATAATTGATAAAATACGGAGGTACTACGGATGAGTGAACCAAAATTAACAATGAATTTACAAGAGATAATTGGAGACATCCAAAAAAACAAAATTTTGTTGCCTGATTTTCAAAGAAAGTTTGTTTGGACAGAAGACGAACGTCAAAAAAAGAAGCGCAAGATTCCGGGAGAAAGA
>USBM01000094.1 GCA_900552885.1 uncultured Clostridium sp.
AATATCTAATATATATTTTACGGAAGAGAAAAAGGTTGACATCCAAAACTCATCCGCTCCTTCTGTCGATGCCACATAGATAAACTCATCACCCATGTTACAAAGCGTCCGGTTCTTATATGCCGATATTGCAATCGTCTTTGTATGCTTGCGGCGCAGCGTCTTAATGATCTCTCCCAACCGAAGATTCTCTCCGGTATGACTGATCACAATGGCCAGATGATTATCCTGTGCGATCAATGCCTGCAGCTCCTGCACATTCGTTGCAATGTGTGTATATGCAAGCTTACCTGCATGCAGCATCTGTGAACATCCATACTGAGCCAGATGCACATTCATGTCATACACATAGAAATCAATTGCTGCTGCCTCATGTATCATCTTGCGAATCCGCATCATCTGCTCAAGAGATAATGCTTTGCGCGTTTCTTCTACTGCCTTCGCCTCTAATCCACTGATCTTCTTCACAAGAGAAACTACACTCTCCTGTTCCTCAATCTTAATCTTCTCCTCTGCTTCTGCATCCGTAAGCTTCAACTCACTGACAAAACGAAGCCGGAAGTCCGGATATCCCTTACAGCCCATTTTCTGGCAAAATCGTGTGACAGATGCAGCACTGGTAAATGTCACGTGACCAAGCTCCCTTGATGACAATACAGCTACCTGCTCAGGATGCGCTAAAATATAACTGCATATATCCCGTTCCCGTTCCGTCAGTCCCTGTACCTGTCTCATTTCTCTCATTAATAACATATCGCAGCTCCTTGCCTAAAGGTAGGTTATGGTCTTTGACCCATTCCACCCTCTAAGGTAATGGTCTCACCACTCATATATTTGAAATCAGGGGATGCTAACTGTACACAAGGCCGTCCGATTTCCAGTTCTACATCTCCATAGTGTCCCATCGGAGGCATCTTCACATTTGCCTTAAATGCGTCCGGATATGCTTTTTCAAAGTTCTCAAGCTGTGCTGTCCATGCAAGAGGACATATAATGTTGACATTAATGCCATCCTTACCCCACTCGGTAGCCGCTACTCTGGTAAGTCCACGGATGCCCTCTTTGGCCGCTGCATATGCACACTGACCAAAATTACCAAACAATCCGGCACCGGAAGCAAAATTGATAACTGTTCCCTTTGTCTCCTTCAAATGTGGATAACATGCTTTCATATAGTAGTATGTTGCATACAAACCGGAATAGATTGCAAGATCAAACTGCTCTGTTGTGTGATCTGCCAATGTAACACCGGACGCAGATGCCTGTGCATTATTGATCAGAACATCAATTCTGCCAAATTCCTTGATTGCTTCCTCTACCACATGATTCACCACTGCTTCATTATCTGCTCCTGCATTGACATCTGCCTGCACAGGTAGTACCTTAATTCCGTATTCTCTCTCTAATTCTTCTTTCGCATCGGTTAATTTCTGTACATTACGTCCGGTAAGAACCAGATTCGCCCCCTCTTTTGCATATGCTGTTGCAATTCCGTAACCAATAGAACCGCAGCTTCCATCACTAAGTACTGCTCTTCCACCACCTGTAATGATGGCTGTCTTTCCTTTCAAAAATCCCATAATCCTACTCCTTTCACAATGACTCCCCTACTTTATGGGATGAAGACAGACGATGAATGGAGTATAAGCATCGATTATTCTATGGTTATAAACGTGCTCCGGTTATGCTACCCGTTCGGGCAAGCCTCAGACATATGAGAAATCTCAGCTTGAGGGCTTCGATTTCTCATTGAGTCTTGTCTCCACAGCATAAAGGTCGCACTTATTATAGACCATAGGATAATCAATGCATTTATGTTATCTCAATCCATTCGTCTGTTCGTTGCGCATAATCATCCATAAAGTTACCGCCACACCCGATGCCGTTACACGTTGAGCGTTGACGATAAGAGTCTGCTCCATTAACTACTTGTACCCCTTAATAGTAGCAGAATTTGCTGATTTCAGCAATGCATTTTTCCCTTACACAGCATAAGGGGAATATCCGTGATCTAAGCGTTGTTCAAATTCCTGTTGAGGAAGCGGTCTGTCAAACACATAACCCTGCACAATATCACAGCCAACCTCCCGCAGATAATCAAGCTGTTCTTCCGTCTCCACACCCTCTGCAATCGTCTTCTTGCCAAGCTGTCTCACAAGATTGATAATATTGGCAAACATGATCTTGTCCTTTTGCTTACCCGGATATTCTGTCTCTAACGGAATGAAGGACTTGTCAATCTTGATCACATTGAGATCTATCTTCTTGATCATATTAAGGGAAGAAAATCCTGTTCCGAAATCATCAATAGACGTTCCGATTCCATGATTCCTCAATCCATTCACAACATGTGACATGATCTCGTAATTCTGAAAATCTTCGCTCTCCGTCAATTCTATTTCAATGTATTGATAATCGATTCCGTAACGGTCAATAATCGCAACAATGCGTTCCACCATGTCCTCTTCTTCTAAATGCTTTCTGGAAAAGTTCACAGAAATGCAGATTTGGCTCTTTCCCTGCTCCTTGCGTTCCTTCAAAAACTTGCAAACCTCTTCTAACACATAATAATCCAGCTTACAGATACTTCCTTCACGCTCTAATTGCGGCACAAATTGCATAGGTGGAATTAATGTTCCATTATGCAGCCAACGCACAAGAGCTTCCGATCCATATAACGTCCGGTCACTGATATTCACTTTCGGTTGATAATAAACAATAAACTCTCCCGCTTCTAATGCCGGTGCAAACTGGGAAACAATGGTCTGATTCTCCATTAATTGTTTATGAATCTCTTCCGAATAATATACTAATGTACCGACACCCCGGATTCTTGCTGTCTGATATGCAATACTTGAACGTGCTAATACATCGCGCGGTGTCTCAATATTTTCAAGAGCAGACACGCCAATGGTAGCACTGAACAGGAATTCCTTCCTCTTCTCCGATGTGGCATGTGATATCCGTACATTCCGAAGCATATAAATATATTCTTCCACAAATTCATTCCTGACCAAAGCAATAAAATTGTCACCACCTAACCGGGCAACCATGCCATCCTTTGTCTCAGAATCCACATATGCCGCATATTTTCTTAATATGACATCCCCTTCCGCATAAGGAAAAACTTTATTCACATACTTGAAATTATGAATATTAAAAAAGAATACATGATATTGTTGCAATCTGTGCTGTCTCATCAAAGAAACAACAAAACGCATAAATGCTTCCTGATTCGCTACACCGGTAGCCAGATCTGTACCGATCACCTGTGTAAGAAATCCCTGCATGATAACCCGGCTGAACTGGGTAAATATCTGTTTTCCGATCAGATTCTGCATCTCTCTTTCTGCTTTTGAAAACGGTTCTGTCCCTGACGGCTGCAAAAAAATACACACATTGCCCCTATCTAGCAGCCCAAAACGCAGTGCACACACATCATTTCCCACGTCAGCGCCCTGATTATATAATACAATTGTCCGGCGTTCCTCTTTTGGTTCTAACCGGCTTGCCGGCATCTCTATAACAACTTCTGCCTTTCCCAGCCGGACTGCCGGTGCCAATATTGCAACCGCTTCCTTCACATTCTGCTCGCATTGAGCAAGATCCTGTGCCGGTGATAATAGTTTTTCCAGAAACTGTATATAACACTCATTCACAATAAGATGACTATCCATATTCTTCTCTCCTTCAACCCCTTAACCTTATCCTGAACCCGGACGATCATTCCTTTATATCAATTACATCCTGTAATATATAATAAAATGTCGGTGCAGAACTTTCTTTATTCTCCGGATATCCCTCTGTAAGATCATAAGTATCCGATACATCCTGCGGATTCACGCCAACATACTCTCCCCGGAACACCTCGATCTGACCACTTTTCAATTGCTCAATAGTGGATGCAATCCGCTCTCTGGTGCCCTTTGCCACAACCACTTCATTTAATTCTAACATCTGCACCCAGTTCTCGTCAAATCCTGCCCCGATATCTTGTCCATTAACATTTCCCCCAACAACATCCTCGATCTTTTTCTGATCAAGAACCGCCTGAACAGCCTGCCGCATATATGGTTTCCAATTAATCTTGGCACCAATCAGATATGTAGTAGGTGCCAATTCTGCCATACTTTGATTATAACTGACAAGATACACCGGTATATCTGCATCCGTCTGTTCACAGGCAACTGCAGGTCCTGACGTATCCGAATGCTGGGAAATGATCACACATCCATCTTCAATCAGAGATTGCGCACATTTCTTTTCTTTCAGATAATTGCTCCATGTATTCGTATAACAAACTTCCATCGTTACTTCCGGCACGATGGAACGGGCACCTAATAAAAATGCAGTATAACCCGAAATCACTTCCGCATAGGGATATGCCCCTACATACCCAATCCTCGCCTGCTCCCTGGTAATCGTTCCATTCTCGATCAATTCCTGTAATTTCATTCCTGCCACAACGCCGGAAACATACCGCCCCTCATAGATCGCCCCCATAAAAGTATGATAATTATCCAATACCGGATCTGTATTGGCATTATCTCCGGTTGCCATACAAAATTGTACATCGGGATATTTCTCTGCCAGTTCTTTGGTTACAGTTTCATATCCATAACTGGTAGCAAATATAATATCGCAGCCTTCTTCCACCAATTCTTCTATTGACTGCCGTTCTGCACCTTCTGCCACATTATACTTAGCAATTGTATGCACCTGATCGCCAAATGCATTATCCACTGCTTCCTGTGCTTCCATAAAATTGCCGGTATATGCCGTACTGGCATCTCCTACATATACAAATCCCACTTTGATGGTTCTATCCGCATCCTTTTTCCAGAACATATTATACAATCCCACCACGGCAAAGATCATGGCACATGCTGTAATTATCGTAATTCCATAAATGCGTTTCATCCCTGTACCTCCTCATTCACCGTTGCTGTCTGATCCTCATAGAGCTGTTCCACGTCAATCTCCCTCTCCTCAATGAGCTGCAGCATAATATCCACTAAGTCAGGATCGAATTGTGTTCCCTTGCCTTTCTTCAATTCACCGATCACAAAATCAAAATCTAATTTTCTACGATAAACACGATTAGCCGTCATCGCATCAAATGCATCTGCGATCCCGATGATTCTCGCATTTAACGGAATTTCTTCCCCTTTCAGTCCATGTACATATCCATGACCATCATACCGTTCATGATGATACAATGCTCCCTCCTGTACATTTTCCACCAAAGTAAACTTTTTAAGGATCTCTGCGCCTTTCACGACATGCGACTTCATAATCTCATATTCTTCATCCGTTAACCGTCCCGGCTTATTGAGTACGCGATCCGGAATTCCAATCTTACCAATATCATGCAAAAGAGCAGCCTTACGCAACTGTTCACATGACGCATCATCAAACCCTAATCGTCTTGCGATCATCACAGAATATTCAGACACTCTTACCGAGTGCTGGCTTGTATTCTCATCTTTCGCATCTACCGTCCGTGCAATGGTAAGAACTGTCTCATTGCCCATCTCCACCTGACTTCTTGCAAATTCCAATTCTTTTCTCTGCATATTCAACGTCCGCTGGATCTGTGTCCGGAAGAATAACCAGGTCAGATATGCGACCACTAAGGCAAACACAACCACGGTATAACATACAAACCACCAGTTGTCATAAATTTCCCGTTCTTTCTCGATCGTATATGTACTTTCCGCCATAATCCTCTTACCGCGGCTATCCATAACACCTAAATGAAAGGTATAAGTTCCAACCGGAAGATTCGTGTATGTAATGCTCTTTAACTCATTTTGCGGTATAATTTTCGGCTGCTTATCAAATCCTTCCATATAAATACTGACATTTGGCAAATTCAAAGAATAATTGATAATCTCCGGTACAATCTCAATCCGGTTCACACCACTTGGTAATACCGTTGTCTCTCCCCGTTCTACCGAGTAGATACTATCATCCACCTTAACGGAGCGGACAATCATACGATAAGAACGGACTGACACTGTATAACGGTTGAGATTCATACATAATACCCCTGAATCGGTTGAAAGATACAGATTCTCATCCGCATCCATATAATTCCATGCATTGGGAGTAAATGATTTTAACAATCCCGACCGGGAATCTAGCAACTTATAATCCGCATTTCCAGCGAGCAGATCCTCTTTGTCAACCACATAGATTCCGGCAGATCCTAACACAAACATCATACCGCTCGTACTTTCTACGATATCATAGTTATTATAGTACGGAAAATCCAAAATACGTATTCCATCCTTATCCTGATAGCAGATGCTATTACTCGTCACAAAAAATGTTCCTTCCCCATCCAGGTCAGATTTCATACGCAGTATTACTTCGGAACCAAGCCCATCCTGCTTCGTCAACGTCTGAATCACTTTTCGGTCACAGATCACCGCAACACCCCCACCATCGGTTCCGGCTAACAAAGTTCCATCTGCCTGTTGCATCAAACATAACACCTTGGGGTTCTTTAATCCCTCCTCATACCTGATCACATCTGTCACTTTTCCATTCTCAATGTAAGCAATCCCGGAATCTCCCGCAGATACGATTGCACCATCTTCTAACTCTAGTACCATTCGTAATTTATTTCCCGGCAGCCCATTCTCATTCGTATATGTTGTCACATTTCCAGATTCCCTGACTTCGTATAATCCGTTTCCGGATGTGCTGATCCACAGATGGTTCTTCTGATCCACATACAGATTCCGAACCCGGATTCCGGCAAGTTGTTCTGTCAGTGAATTCGTCGCTTCCTGCATTTTACCCTCATGCACCATATCCAGCCCGTTATCAGTTCCAAAATAGTAATCGCCATTCCACTGTGTGACACAATTGACTACCTGATCTGTTAATCCGGCTTCATGGTATATATCCGTAAAGACAGATGGACACAGCCGTAACAGACCAAGTCTCGAAGATGTAAACCAGAGATTGCCTTGATAATCAATCAGCATATGGTCAACAGAACTGCTAAACGCATCTGCCTGAATACCACAATACTCTTTCTGATCATCCATATATCCCATACCTGTGTCTGCACAGATAAACAGAATACCCTCATCAGAAAACCGCAGCGATTTCAGATTACGGAGTCCTTCACATTCATAGGTTGTCTGACGTTTCATTCCCTTGCTGTTTACCCCCAACACCTCTATTGTGCTTCCTGTCGTTCCCGCATACAGCATTCCATCTTCATCAAAGGAACAGCAGGTATATGCATTTCCATTCTCTGCTGTTATCTCCGAAACTACCTTTCGTTCCCTTAAAAGATATAATTTCCCTTCACTTGTCACAACTGCAACATTGCCATTTGCGTCTGCACTAATACTTCCCGCATATACAATATCCGGAATCACAGTCTCTACAGAAAGTCCTCCTGCTAAGGTAAGGATCGCCAACGAACCGGTTGTCCCGACATAATAATCTCCATCCGTACACTGCGTAATACACCGGACAGAATCTGAGGACAGCCCATCTGCCTCAGTCACTACATTCGATATCTTTTCATTAATACAGATAGATAATCCATTATCATTTGTTCCAATCCACAAACGCCCCTCCTCATCTGTATACAGGCAATTAACATTTTTGGCCGACTCAAATGAATTCATCCATTCAAATTCATTGCCGCCATACCGATATAGACCGCCATATGTACCGATCCATAATACACCATCATTTGTCTGTGCAATGTCATTAGCACTTCCGCCAGGCAATCCGTTCCTTCCATTATAAATAGTCTGTACATAAGCATTATAGTTATATACAGTTGTCCGATCACTCCCTACAGAATCATCTGATGTACCCTTTTCTTTTCCAAAGCTTGTAAATGGGCTCATAACCATCCCACCACATAATACTAACACCAGGATCATTTGCAGATACCCGGATGTACTGCCCTTCTTATGCTGTATCTTCTTTTTGTGAAACATGTGAAATATTGTACGACGATTCCGATAAATACGAATTGCAAGAAATACGATCAGAATGGTTAACGT
>USBM01000095.1 GCA_900552885.1 uncultured Clostridium sp.
AGTCAGTCGTTTTGTATTCTCCAAGTTTTATCCTCATAAGCTGGAAGTTGTCTATTTCTTTGAACCATTGTTTTTATTGTCTTGTTTTTGCTTCTTTTTTTCTTTTATTCGCTCTTTAATCTTAAAAAATAATTCTAATGCCATTTGATTTGCTATCTGTCCCATAAGCAAGCTCTCCTTTCATAATTCTAATTTTTCAATTTGATAAACTCCGGTTTATCTTCCCACCAGATTTGAATCAATATATTCAAAATAAGGTTATTTTTGTGTTTTGCACGAATTTTAGTAATGCTATTTTACTGCTAAATTTTCATCTATGTATTCAAAATAAGGTTTCTTATTAACCTCCGTGCTATGTTCCAAATACCATTTAGCAGCATCCTTTATTCCATCTTCTAAAGATATGGTTTTTGGATATATTTTGCTTTGACGAGTTACATCTAAATAGTATTCGTAGTTGTAAAAGCTAAAATAATTTCTCTGTTCTATTGTCTCATTGACATTCACGAAAATAGGTGTTTTTCCCAAACTTTTATAGCATTTTATTACCCAGTCTTTAATAGATACTGTTTCTATATTACCAACATTTAAAATATGTTCTTCTGGCTTTTCTTTCATGATTACCTCCATCAACCTGCATAAATCTTTTACATGGAAAAATTGTAATTTCATACTGCCATCTTTGGGTAAATAGAACTTTCTATCTGCCAAGGCGCAATCAAATACAAAAGCCTCTCTATACACATTATTCATTGGTCCATATAAATAAGGCGGTCTTAATATATATGCATCTTTCACTCTCTCAAGTAATGCCTTTTCAGCCGCTATTTTATCAGTTCCGTATGCACCCCAAAATTTATTTTTGGATTTCTCTGATTCTTCCAGAAATGGCTGAACACCATACTCCGGATACACAGCACTTGAACTAATCATGATATATTGTTCAAAAAAACCTAATTCCGTAACAAGATCAATTATGTCATTCTCGTTATAAGCCGTTATATCAGCGACAACATCAAAGAACATATCCTTTAATACACCACCTAAATTATGCCTATCCCCTTCAATGAGTTTTACGCCCGGAACTTGTGGCTTAGAATTTCTGTTAAGTACAAATACTTCATATCCTGCATTTACAAAATATTGTGCCACATATTTACTTACAAAAGTTGTTCCGCCTGTCACCAATATCTTTTTCATAATCACCCTCCTCTAATCTACACTAAAGTTTATATTGCATGAAATTCCCATTATGTACAAATCCAAAATCGGTATATAATTTGACACCCATATCCGATGCTGTAATCTGTATCGTTCCACACCCATATTCCCTGGCATCATTTACAACACGGGATAACAGTTCCCTTGCAATCCCTTTTCTCCTATATGCCGGATTGGTAAACATACTAGACAACAATCCCATTTTTCCACTCGGGCATCCAAAATATGGCGGTTTCTCTACAAACGACATTCCGCTTGTTCCAATAATACATTCTCCATCAAAGGCAAGCCAGGATACAAATGTTCCGTCTGCCATATGACGAGTATAATAATCTCTCAGTGCAGGAACCAAATCAATCTCTTCTTTTGCTCCCTCCTCTCTAAGCTGATTGATCCTCATATCAATAAAGGTGTCAATCTCTTTTTCTGTCAGTCTTTTGTATTCTATATTCATCCGCTCCACTCCCTCTTACGCCTCATACTTATCCAATATCCCCTTGATCTCTTCCAACGTTTCGGCAAAATATATGCCCTCCTGCCGCTCCTTCGTTGACAAGCCCATTGCGATCATATGGGAAAGCAGTTCCTTCATACTGTCATAATACCCATTCAGGTTATAGAAAATACACGGAGCTTCCAACTGTTTCAATGACACCTTAGACATCACTTCTGCAATCTCCTCTAACGTACCGGTGCCTCCCGGAAATGCGATAAAAGCATCTCCAAGCTCAATCATCTTTGTCTTACGCTCCGTCATATCCTTTGTAACGATCAACTCGGTCAGACCATCATACTGTACCTCAGCATCAATGAAAAATTGTGGCTCCACACCGGTAACTTTCCCACCAGCCTGTAATACACTTTCTGCAACAACTCCCATCAATCCAGACTTGGAACCGCCATAGACAAGTGAATTACCACTTGCTCCAATCCATGTACCAAGCTCCTTTACTGCCTTTGCAAGTGCCGGATCATTTCCTTCCAATGCACCCAGATAAACTGTAATATTCATACTCCTGATTCCTTCCCGATTCATTTTCCATGATTACTTTTTCTTACCTTCAATTGTGCATTGCTTCTATCGTTCTTGCCAGATCCTCTTTGGAATGTACCGCCGATACAAACATTGCTTCAAATTGCGACGGTGCTAGATAGATTCCCTGCTGTAACATCGCATTAAAGTATGCGGCATAAGCCTCCGTATCGGATACAGTTGCACTGTTATAATCCACAACCGGCTCCTTTGTAAAGAATACGCTCATCAGCGAACCTACCTGATTTACCTGTACGCTATCCCCAAATGTATCGCGTGCCGCATCCGCTAATTGTCTGGTTGTATCTGCGATCTGTGGATAGATATGGTCTGCATTTTCTTTCAAAATGCGAAGCGTCGTAATTCCTGCTGTTGTTGCAATCGGATTACCGGACAAGGTACCTGCCTGATACACACCACCAAGCGGAGCGACCTTTTCCATGATCTCTCTGCGTCCACCATACGCTGCCATCGGCATACCACCACCAATGATCTTACCAAGTGTTGTCAGATCCGGTGTAATTCCATAATATTCCTGTGCACCGCCAAGCGATAACCGGAAGCCTGTGATCACCTCATCAAAGATCAACAATGCACCATACTGCTGTGTGATCTCTCTTAAATCCTCTAAAAATCCCTGCTTTGGTGGAACCACGCCCATATTCGCTGCGACCGGTTCCACAACTACGGTTGCAATCTCTTTTCCGTATTGTTCAAACAACTGCTTCACAGAATCGATATCATTATACTCTGCCACCAATGTATTCTTCGTATAATCTGCCGGTACACCCAAAGAATCCGGTACTGCCTGCGTAAGGGCACCCGATCCTGCTTTGACTAACAGACCATCGGAATGTCCGTGATAACATCCACGGAACTTCACAATCTTATCCCGTCCGGTATATCCTCTTGCCACACGGATCGCACTCATGACCGCTTCTGTACCGGAATTGACCAGACGCATCATCTCCATGGATGGCATGATCTCCTGTACCAGTTCTGCCAAAATAGTCTCTTTCTCTGTCGGAGCACCAAATGTAAGACCTTTCTCACAAGCATCCTGTACTGCCTTGATCACCCGGTCATCGGCATGTCCTAAGATACCCGGTCCCCACGAACATACATAATCAATATATTCCTTACCGTCTACGTCCACAATCTTTGATCCTTTTGCATGATCAATAAATAACGGACTGCGGTGTACTGCCTGATAGGCACGAACCGGACTGTTCACTCCACCCGGCATAATCTTCTTGGCTTCTTCAAACATATTCTCTGATCTTGTCATTGTTGTCACTCCATCTCATTCTATTACATCTATCTTATCTATCTGCCTATGTCAAATTTAACCATAGTTAAATTCACTATTCCAATCAATTCATTCTTGCATGCATATCTATTTCTTATGCATCCTCTTCCAGCCACTTAACCACATCTAACGCATGATACGTTATAATGATCTTTGCACCTGCGCGCTTCATTGCGATCATGTTTTCCATAACGATACGCTTTTCATCAATCCAGCCGTTCTGTGCTGCTGCTTTGACCATGGAATATTCACCACTTACATTATAGACTGCGATCGGATAATCCGTCCGGTACGACATCTCCTTTACCACATCCAAGTAAGCAAGTGCCGGCTTGACCATAATAATGTCTGCACCCTCTTCGATATCATTTTCACATTCCCGCACCGCTTCTTTGCCATTCGCCGGATCCATCTGATAGGTTCTCCGGTCACCAAATGCCGGGGCTGACTGCGCCGCATCCCGGAATGGGGAATAATAGCCGGATGCAAACTTGGCACTGTATGCCATGATCATTGTATTCAGGAATCCATTCTCATCCAGTGCCTGTCTGATATATTCAACTCTTCCGTCCATCATATCGGATGGTGCGATCACATCCGCACCTGCTTTGGCAAGGCTTACCGCCATCTTGGCAAGCAGTACCAAAGTCTCATCATTTAAGATCTCATGTCCGCATACCAGACCGCAATGTCCGTGTGAAGTATATTCGCAAAGGCACACATCTGCAATGACCAAAAGCTCCGGTGCCTTTTCCTTAATATGACGAATCGCACGCTGTGTAATGCCTTCGTCATTATAGGCCTCGCTTCCCTTCTCATCCTTATGCTCCGGAATGCCAAATATAAGAATTGCCGGAATGCCGGACTTTACGATCCGGTCAAGTTCCTCATCAAACCGGTCAATGGAATATTGATAAATGCCCGGCATGGAATCTACCGGATTCTTCACATTCACACCTTCCGTCACAAATACCGGATAGACCAGATCATTCTTACTGATAGTTGTCTCCCGTACCAGATTTCTCATTGCATCATTTACACGTAATCGTCTCATTCGTATCATAATTGTTACCTTCCTATATCAAAATATATATCATACAGTTTGCAAAATACTATGCGCTTTGCTCCCTATTTTCTATTATATCCATAATCACAGCGTATTCAATGTCTGTAAAACACCCGGCACATCATTCACTAATGCTACCGCATCCGCACGCCCACATTCCTCTAATAGCCGCTGCTTTGTGACATGCCCGATACAGATCATCTTTACCGTATCCGGCAAAATTATCTTCTGCTCTCGCAGTCCTTCAAAAAACGAGGTGACACCCGATGCACTGACAAAGATCAGATAGTCAAGCTGCGGAAGAGCACGGATATCCTTGGTCAATTTGCCCTGCACATCATAGATTGGAAGATCCGTACAACGTATACTCTGTTCTTCCATATAAGTAACCAGATTGGGATTCCCTTGCACTGCCCGTGGAATCAATACCTTCGTCCCCGGCTTTGCACGTTCCGCAAATTCCTTTGCCAATACGTCAATCGTATATGCAGATGGAACAAAATCTGCCTGTAATCCATACTCGGAAAGCTTTGCTGCCGTTCCACTTCCAAGTACCGCTATCTGAATCCGTGAAAGCGTCCGAATATCAATCTTTAACTGTCGCATCTGTTCAAAGAACAACCGGATCGCATTCTGACTGGTGAACATCAGCCAGTCGTATTCCGCTAAATGCTGCATTGCCTGTGATAGCTGTTCCATTGCCTTCGTCTGCACCACTTCCATATCGCACAACAATACCGGCTGCATGGATAATTCTTCCACACCGCATTTCAGCTTATGCCACAGCAGACCAGAAGCTGTAATTCCAACCTTCGGTAATGCCGCCTGGTCACAATAGGACAATGCCGCCGTGTCTCCGATCACGATAACCGCAGGGGATGGCAGCTCTGCCTCTTCCACCTTTCCTGCAATTGTTTCCAATGTGCCTGTTACCTTTCGCTGATAGCAAGTGGTTCCATCTGAAATAACAGCAACCGGTGTCCCGGCTTCCTTCCCGGCATCAATCAGCCGCTTTGCAATCTGGGAAAGATTTGACAATCCCATCAGAAATACAATCGTTCCTTCCATCTTTGCAATCGTATCATAATCGTAATCCGGCTCATTGGTTGACGTCTTCGTATGTCCGGTGATCACATGAAAACTCCGGCTCACTCCACGATGCGTAACCGGAATTCCTGCACATTCCGGAACTGCAATCGCAGATGTCACACCGGGAATCACCTCATAGGCAATCCCCTCTGCCTGTAATGCTTCTATCTCTTCTCCTCCTCTGCCAAATACAAAGGAATCCCCGCCCTTCAGACGCACCACATACTCATGCCGCCTGGCACACTCCACTAATATCTTGTTAATCTCTTCCTGCCTGCGGTAATGGCTACCTGCCTGCTTTCCCACATAGATCTTCTCGCAGGATACCGAAACCTCTTCCAATAATTCTTCATTGGCAAGCCGGTCATAAACAATAGCATCACATTGCCGTATCTTCTCTAAGCCTTTTACCGTGATCAGGCCCGCATCTCCGGGGCCTGCACCGACCAAATATACTTTACCCATGTTGCAATACTCCTATCTCTATCTGCTCTATTCTATCGAATGTATTGTTATATTCCCTCTTTATCCGACACTCAAAATCATATTGCATGCGTTTTTCCGTTTTCTATGAACAAATATATTCTGTTTATTGACTATGAATCATTGCTGCACTTTAACTTCTGCAATAATTCCTGCACCTGCTCTACGGCAAGATTACTATAGTCTGACCGCGATGCCCTGCCATCTACATAAATGAGTTTTCCATCCATTTCCTTCATAATGCGAAGCTCAATCTTATCCGCAGTTAAATTCGTCACAACACCAACTGCCTCATGACAGCCTGCATTTAATAAATACAATACTTCCTGTTCCGTCTTCAATTGCAGCCATGCGTCAGAATCGGATATCTTTTTCACACATTCTGCAATCTCATCCTGCTCCCGTCCCTCTATGGCGATGATTCCCTGACCTCCGGCCGGCAGCATATCTTCTACGTCAAAATAATGATATTCCAGGTCTTTCTCCTGCAACAGATCCAAGCGCCGCAACCCGGCAGCCGCAAGCACCACTCCGTCATATTCTCCGTCCCGCAGCTTACGCAAACGTGTCGGTACATTTCCCCGGATCGATACACATTGCACATTCGAATATAACTGTTCGATCTGACATTGCCGGCGCAAGGAACTCGTTCCGATGCGATACGGCTCCAATGCTCTCTGCGGATTTCCAGACTTCATGTATTCCTCTGCCAAATCTTCATTTTCTGCCTGTATTTCTCTTTTCATTTCCATTCGGATACTTCTATCTTCCTCTTGTTTTCTCTCTTGTAGGAAGTGTTCCATCTGTAATGGATGACCTTTCCTTGTCACCAGAACATCCCTTACATCTTCTCTTGGAAGCACACCACATATCGTAAGTCCCTTAGCTAATTCCATCGGCATATCCTTTGCACTGTGAACCGCCAGATCGATCTTCCCCTCCTGCAAAGCTTCCTCAAATTCTGTTACAAACACACCTTTTCCGCCAAATTCCATCAATGGTTTATCTAAGATCCGGTCTCCCTCTGTACGAAGGATCACTGTCTCACACACACAGTCCGGATACGCCTTGCTAATTGCATCAATGACCAATTCCGTCTGCTTTCGAGCTAATTCACTTCCTCTTGTACCGATTCGGATTTTCATAACTTAACAGTCTCCTTCATTCTTTCAGCATTACTATACTATTACTATTCCTGCATTCCAATCTCATTCATGACCTGTTCTTCCGGAATCATTCCCTCATGTTCTAATCCATACTGCAATAAATGTGCAAAAATCTCTTTTCTTCTCTCTTCCGAATCAACCTTAGAAAGCACCAGTTCCCGGCACGCCCCCATATTTGCCAGTAAGATTCCGTAATAATCCGGAATCTCATTCTGTATTGTTTGCTTCAAATGTGCCGCTGCCGCCGGACTTTGCCCTCCGGTCGAGATTGCAACAACCAGATCATCCTGCTTCACCATTGCCGGAAAAATGAACGAACAATCCTCCTTCATATCTACTGCATTTACTAATATATTGCGTGCTTTGCAAAGCTCTGCAACATGATGGTTTCGTTCCTCGCTGTCCGTTGCCGCTACTACAAAATCCATGCCCTCTATATCCGAATCCCGAAAGGCACGGTTCACGATCTCAACCTGTGATGCATAGACAGAAAGTGCATCACACACCTGCTCTGCCACAACTGTAATCTCTACTCCAAACGGCAGTAACTTCTTCACCTTATGAAGTGCGATCTTACCACCACCGACTACCAGACATTTCTTATTATTCACTTCTATCATAAATGGAAAGTATGCCATTCCTTTATC
>USBM01000096.1 GCA_900552885.1 uncultured Clostridium sp.
ACGCCGGATCGTATCCGGACAGTATGAACCGGGTGAGAAGCTCCTGCCCGTGCGGGAACTGGCACAGGAAGCAAAAGTGAATCCGAATACCATGCAGAAGGCGTTAGCGGAATTAGAACGGCAGAATCTTGTATATGCCGTTCGTACAACCGGAAGATATATTACGGAGGATATCCAACTGATTGAGCAGACAAAGGATGAATTTGCCAGGTCACATGTACAGACTTATTATAAGGAGATGTCAACCCTTGGTTATGAGAAACAGGATATGGTTCGTATGATTACAGAATATAATGAGGAGGATGAAAGATGAGTTTATTAGAATGTAATGGACTTACAAAGTGTTATAGTGGTAAGAAAGCATTGAACAATGTGAACCTCAAGTTAGAACCGGGAAGAATTATCGGTCTGCTTGGGCCGAATGGCAGCGGCAAGTCAACATTTATTAAGTTGTGTGCCGGATTGTTGACACCGAATGCAGGAGATGTTCGTATTCTGGGTCTGCCGATCGGACCGGAGACGAAGGGGATGGTTGCCTATCTGCCGGAACGCACGTATTTAAGTAAATGGGAGACGGTAAGAGAGATTGTTGATTTCTTTGATGAGATGTATGACAATTTTCAGAAGGACAAGGCATATCAGATGTTACAGGATCTCAATATCAATCCGGAGGATAAGTTGAAGACGATGTCTAAAGGAACCAAAGAGAAGGTACAGTTGATCCTGGTTATGAGCCGGAAGGCAGATCTGTATCTGTTGGATGAGCCGATGGGCGGTGTTGATCCGGCGGCACGGGATTATATATTAGATACGATCATTACGAACTACAATCAGGAGGGAAGTATTCTGATCTCCACACATTTGATCTCAGATATTGAGAATATCTTAGATGATGTCATTATGATCAAAGAGGGCAATGTAGTATGTTATGATTCGGCAGACAATATTCGCATGAATTATGAGAAGTCATTGGATCAGGTATTCCGGGAGGTGTTCAGATGTTAGGAAAGTTATTAAAGCGTGAATTAAAGTCATATCGGTTGCAGGTGGGAATCACTTTCTTAGTGGCTGCCATTATCACCGTGTTTATGAAGGTCATCAGTATGCTGCCAATGCAGGATCCGGAGGGTAAGGTCTTCTTGCAGATGTTTACCTATATGGGGTATACATATCTGATCGCTTTAGTAGGATTCGCGTTACAGATCTTTGTGATTACGAGATTCTATAATACCATGTTAAGTGACAGGGCATATCTGACATTTACTTTACCGGTGAAGACTTCTACCCATATCTGGTCAAAGCTGCTTGGTGGAGTGATCTGGCAGTTGATCGGAAGTGTGTTTGTCATTCTTTGCCAGATATTTTTCCGGTCAGGTCACTACTGGACGAAGGAAGTAACGGAAGTGAAGGATATGATGAAAATCTGGGCGGGGTATATGCCGGACTTTAAGGCAAAGTATATTGTGCCGATCGTGCTGGCAGTTCTTTTGGTATTCGTATGGAATGTGATTCCGGTTCTGATTGTATATATGTGTATGGCAATTGGACAGTTGTTTGGTAAATGGAGAATTTTTGCTTCCATAGCATCATTCATTATTATTGTGATCGCAATGTATGTGTTATTGATCGCAGGCGTTATGGGATTGGTGATCATTGATCCGAATATTAATTTTGATCCATTTGCGAATGCAAGCGGATATGCGATTCTTAATATTGTGCTCGGAACGATATTAGTGGTGAGCCTGATCGCTAGTGCAATATGCTTTGCAATTACGAACCGCTTGTTTGATAAGCACTTGAATCTGGAGTAAATGTGAATTAAATATGAACTGAGGATTTGCTCTTGCAAATTAAAAATGAATACACTATAATAAGGTTCGCGGCCGAACTGTTTGGAAACAAACAATACGGTGACGAACCTTTTTGCTTTATAGGAACGTTTGTCCTATAAAACAAAAACGTTCCGTAACAATATAGAAATGAGCAGGATTACACTTGCTTAAACTTATGAGACAGGAGTAATGCGTATGTGTATACAGGATAAGCTGTGCGGCATTCCAGAGGCTGAGGTAGATCGGGTAGGATATCAGTTAAAGGTATTAGACCGGATGTTTAAGAAGACAATGGAAACCGGAATGCGTAAGAATGGATATGATAATATGACTATGATGAATGGCTGGATCATTGGGTATCTGATTCATCATGAGGAGGATACCATCTGTCAGAAAGACTTGGAGAAGAAGTTCAAGGTAGGAAAATCTTCTCTTTCCGGTACGCTCAAGATTATGGAAGAGAAAGGATTTATTGAGCGTAAAAGTGTTCCGGGGAACGCGAGAGTGAAACAGGTGGTCTTAACAGATAAGGCAAGAGAGTATCACTACAATATGGAACAGAGAAGACAGGAATTAGAGGAACAGGTGACAAGGGGATTGTCAGAGGAAGAGATTGAACAATTCCGGAAGGTTGTGAAAAGGATGCAAAGTAATGTTGCAGAATATTTAGAACAACTGAAGACAGAAAAGGAGTGAGTATATGATCAAGACATTAGGAAAACAGTTAAAAGAATTTCGAAAAGATTCTATTCTGACTCCATGTTTCATGATCATTGAGGTCATTATGGAGATGGTCATTCCGTTAATGATGGCATCGATCATTGATAAAGGTGTCAATGTAGGAGATATTCATCACATTTACAAGATGGGCGTATATATGGTAGTAGCTGCTGCAATTGGATTGTGGGCAGGTATTATGGGCGGTAAATATGGTGCCCGTGCGTCAGCCGGATTTGCAAGGAATCTGAGAAAGGGAATGTATGAGAATATACAGACATTTTCGTTTGCAAATATTGATAAGTTCTCAACCGCAGGATTGGTAACCCGTATGACAACAGATGTAACGAACATTCAGAATGCATACCAGATGATGCTTCGTATGTGTATCCGGGCATTATTCAGTCTGATCTGTGCTATGTGTATGTCGTTTTTTATCAGTCCGAGATTAGCAAGCATATATCTGTGTGCGGTATTGATATTAGGAAGTATATTAGGCTGTATCATTTACTTTGCAACACGTTATTTTAATCAGGTATTTCCAAAGTATGATGACTTAAATGAGAGTGTGCAGGAGAATGTATCTGCCATTCGTGTGGTTAAGGCATTTGTAAGAGAGGATTATGAGAGAACCCGTTTTACAAAGGCAAGTGGAAGCTTATACAATATGTTCGTAAAAGCAGAACGTGTGGTATCTATGAATGCACCTGTAATGATGGCAACGGTATATACCTGTATTCTGCTGATCTCCTGGGTGGGCGCAAAAATGGTTGTCGGTTCTTCTCTTGAGACAGGAAAGCTGATGAGTCTGTTTACTTATTGTATGAATATACTCATGAGCCTTATGATGCTATCCATGGTATTTGTTATGATCTCCATGAGTACAGCGAGTGCAAAGCGTATTGCA
This sequence comes from uncultured Clostridium sp., assembly GCA_900552885.1. Classification (GTDB taxonomy): domain Bacteria; phylum Bacillota; class Clostridia; order Lachnospirales; family Lachnospiraceae; genus CAG-590. The sequence goes on from USBM01000096.1 coordinate 3,457, forward strand.
GAGGTATTAGAGGAAAAGAGTAGTCTGACAAACCCGGAAAATCCGGATATGGAAGTGCCGGATGGAAGCATCCGTTTTGAACATGTGAACTTCCGGTATAAGGAAAATGCAAAAGAATGGGTATTGCAGGATATCAACCTGGATATCCATTCCGGTGAGACGATTGGAATTATCGGTGAAACCGGTAGTGCAAAGTCATCGTTGGCGAATCTGATCAGCCGGATCTATGATGTATCAGAAGGAAGCGTAAAGGTTGGTGGCAAGGATGTCCGGAAATATGATCTGGAAACCCTTCGGAATGAAGTAGCGGTTGTATTACAGAAGAATGTATTGTTCTCCGGTACGATATTGGAAAATCTCCGCTGGGGCGACGAGAATGCGACCAGGGAAGAATGTATTCATGCCTGTAAGCTTGCCTGTGCGGATGACTTTATCGAGAGCTTTCCGGATGGTTATGATACTTATATTGAACAGGGTGGTTCGAATGTATCCGGTGGACAGAAACAGAGACTTTGTATTGCCAGAGCATTACTGAAAAAGCCAAAGATCCTGATCTTGGATGATTCGACCAGTGCGGTTGATACAGCGACCGATGCAAGAATCCGGAAGGCATTCCGGGAAGAGATTCCGAATACGACCAAGATCATTATTGCACAGAGAATCTCAAGTGTGGAGAGTGCAGATCGTATTCTGGTCATGGAAAATGGTGAGGTAAATGGATTCGGTACACATGAACAGTTATTAGAAAATAACGAGATTTATCGTGATATCTATGAATCACAGACAAGTGGTAACGGAGATTTTGACGAAGCAGGAGGTGCAAACTAATGGAACAGAACACAGATGCAAAACCTGTAAAAGGAATGAAGGAACGTGTCCTGGGAGGGCAGAAACCGTCCGTTGAGAATCCGGGCAAAGTATTGAAACGTTTAATGGACTATGTGATGCGGCACTACCGTATTCATGTTATTGTGGTTGTATTAAGCATTTTAACCAGTGTGGTATGTAATGCACAGGGAACGATGTTTATGCAGTCGCTGATCGATGATTATATTGTGCCGTTATTAAAAGCACCCAATCCTGATTTTTCGGGACTGGCAGGGGCAATCGGAAGAGTTGCCGGTTTCTATGCGATCGGTGTCTTTGCCACCTGGTTATATAACTGGCTGATGGTGAATGTCACACAAGGAACATTGCGGGATCTTCGGAATGATCTGTTTACCCATATGGAGGGATTGCCAATCAGGTATTTTGATACACATGCACATGGGGATATTATGTCCGTCTATACGAATGATATTGATACCCTTCGTCAGGTAATCTCGCAGAGTATGCCACAGTTATTAAATAGTGCCATTACGATCATTACCGTATTGATCTGCATGATACGTCTGAGCATTCCACTGACATTTACTACCCTGATCATGGTAGCGATCATGTTAGTAGTAACGAAGGTGGTTGCCGGAAAGTCGGGCAGTTATTTCATGAAACAGCAAAAGGATATCGGAACGGTTAATGGCTATATTGAGGAAATGATGTCCGGTCAGAAGGTAGTCAAGGTGTTCTGTCATGAAGAGAAAAGTATGGAAGAATTCAATGCCCTCAATGACCAGTTGTTTGACAGTGCATATCAGGCAAATAAATATGCAAATATGTTAGGACCGGTCAATGCCCAGCTTGGTAACATGAGCTATGTGGTGTGTACTATCGTTGGCGGTGTGCTGGCACTGAATGGGATCGGCGGTCTGACTTTGGGAACGCTTGCCAGCTTCTTAAGCTTTAATAAGAGCTTTAACATGCCGATCAATCAGATCAGTATGCAGATAAATGCAATTGTTATGGCGGTTGCCGGTGCGGATCGTGTATTCCGTCTGTTGGATGAGAAACCGGAAGTGGATGATGGTTATGTGAAGCTTGTCGTAGCAGAGGAGAAAGACGGAGAACTGACGGAAAGCAGTCAGAAATATACCGGAAAATGGGCATGGAAGCATGAGCATCAGGCAGATGGTACCGTGACATATGAACCATTGCAGGGGGGCGTAGTATTAGACGGTGTTGACTTTGGCTATGATGACAGTAAGATGGTTCTGCATGATATTCAGTTATATGCAAAGCCGGGACAGAAGATTGCCTTCGTTGGTTCTACCGGAGCCGGTAAGACAACGATTACGAACCTGATCAACCGTTTCTATGATATTCAGGATGGCAAGATACGGTACGACGGAATTAACATTAATAAGATCAAGAAAGCAGATCTTCGACATTCGCTCGGTATTGTATTGCAGGATACACATTTATTCACAAATACAGTAAGAGAGAATATCCGGTATGGTAACTTAGATGCAACGGACGAGGAGGTTATTGCGGCTGCCAAGCTTGCCAATGCACATAAGTTTATCATGCATTTACCGCAGGGGTATGATACGGTACTGACCGGGGATGGAGCGAACTTAAGCCAGGGACAGCGGCAGTTACTTGCAATTGCAAGAGCGGCGATTGCCAATCCGCCTGCATTGATCTTAGACGAGGCAACTTCGTCCATTGATACCCGTACTGAGCGTCTGGTGCAGGATGGTATGGATAAATTAATGGCGGGCAGAACCACATTTGTGATCGCACACAGGCTGTCAACGATCCGTAACAGTGACTGTATCGTAGTATTAGAGCATGGGCGGATCATTGAAAAGGGCAATCATGAGGAGCTGCTTGCACTGAAAGGTAAATATTATCAGTTATATACCGGTAAGACGGCATAGATAAGAATTATGTACGATCAGCCAGTCTCGTATGGACTGGCTTTCGTATGAAAGAATTTACATGGAAGAAAGCAGGTTATTTATCAATAGACAAAATGAGAAGAGGGAAAGAAAAATGAACAAACAGGAAAAGACAATTGAGATATTTCAGAATGCACCTGTTCCGAAAGCAGTAATCAGTAATGTTGTACCATCGATCATTAGTATGTTAATGGTGCTTTTATACAATCTGGCAGATACGTTTTTTATTGGTCAGACAAAAAATGCATATATGGTGGCAGCAGTATCCATTGCCACACCGGTATTTTTAATCTTTATGGCGGTTGGTATGTTGTTTGGTATTGGAGGTACTTCATTGATTTCCCGAATGCTGGGTGAAGGAAGAGAAGATCGGGCAAAGAAGATATCATCCTTTTGTTTCTGGACAGGATTGACGATCGGATGTATTGCCATGGTGTTGATCTGGATCTTTGTGGAGCCGGTCTGCCGGATGGTGGGCGCCAGTGATGATACGCTGCTTTATACATCACAGTATTTGAGGATTGTGGCAGCGGGAATCCCATTTTTGATCGTCAGCAATTCTTTTAGTAATATTATTCGTTCCGAGGGAAGAGCGAAGACGGCGATGAGCGGAATGATACTTGGTAACATGATGAACATTGTATTAGATCCGATCATGATCTTAGGCTTGGGATGGAATGTAGTGGGTGCGGCAGTTGCTACCGTTATTGGTAATGTGTTCTCTGCGGTATTCTATATCTGTCATCTGGTATCAAAGCGGAGTATGTTGTCAATCCGTATAAGAGATTATCAGGCAACGGACCGGATTGCAACAGGTGTTATGGCAATCGGTATCCCGGCATCCCTTAACAGTGTATTGATGAGCGTATCGAATATTCTGATTAATAAGGTAATGGCCGGGTATGGAGATATGGCAGTTGCGGGACTTGGTGTAGCGATGAAGGTAAATATGATCGCTGTTATGCTGCTGATCGGACTTGGTACGGGTATCCAGCCGTTGTTAGGCTTTTGCTTTGGAGCAAGAGACCGGAAACGGTATCTTGCGGTATTGAAGTTCTCCCTGGTACTTGCGTTTGGACTAAGTGTGGTGATGACGATCATCTGCTATGGCTTTGCAGGACCGCTCGTTACGGCATTCTTAGATAATGCGGATGCATTTACTTATGGAATGCAGTTTTCCAGAATCTATATTCTGTCCGGTCCGGTACTTGGAATCCTGTTCGTCATGATCAATGCGATCCAGTCAACCGGAGCTGCACTGCCATCCCTGATCTTATCAATCAGCCGGCAGGGATTGCTGTATATGCCGATCCTGTTTGTATTCAGTCATGTGTTCCATACGGCAAGATACGTGGCATTGGCACAGCCGGTGACGGACTATCTGTCTGCAACACTTTCGGTTGTACTCTTCATTATCACATACCGGAAGTATTTTACCCTTGCACAGCGTAAGTGAAGACGGACGCGCATGTTTTAGGCTGTGAACCCGGCTTTTGGGTGGTGTCATGTTGCAGCAGGCACATTCGCATTACGACTCGCACGCAGCAGACACTAATGCTCCTAATAATATGCTAACTCACATAAAAAGCGGATATGGATTCGAAAGTGTATATATAAGCGATACATATACATTCTTAATCCATATCCGCTTTTGTTCGTTATGCATATTATTACGTTGCAAAGTGCTGGCGTGCTCCACGTACCTGCTTGCAATCATGACAGACCACCCAAAGCCGGGATCTACTTTTTATGTA